>CBDVCK010000101.1:0-11114 GCA_965372465.1 uncultured Thermoplasmata archaeon
AACAGAAGAAAAAAATCTACCTAATAACTACGGGATTACTCGGACAGGCTCTTTACTTGATTTTTTATATAAATTAATCAATGATCCGGGATAAGGGTTATGAATAATCTATTCCTCTGTTCTTAACAGTTTTGTTAAGGTTATGAGAAAAATATATATAATTGCTCTGTATACTCCGTGATATGAACCTCTACACGCTTATAGGAGATCTGAAATCATCTGGACTTTATGTATTCACTCCCAGGGATATAAGCAGGCTCTTGCATGTAAAACGGAGCGTGGCCTATGTTTACATCCACAGAATGAAAGAGAAGGAGATGATATATCCCGTGGAAAAGGGAAAATTCGCCATATATCATGATCCTTTTGTCGTTTCAACTCAACTTATATATCCGTCATACATCTCATTCATCACGGCTTTTTATCTGCATGGAAGGGTGCAGCAAACAGTGGATATGATATTTGTTGTATCTCCGAAAAAGAAAAGGGCACTGTCCTTTCTTAAAACCCCTATAAAATTCATAACCTTTCCTCCATCTAGAGTATTCGGCTATAGATCTCACAAGATGGGAGAGAGCCAGATAATGCTTGCAGATCTTGAGAAAGCCGCGGTGGATGCCATGTATCTTCCCAGATACCTTTCGATCGCCACGGTATTTGAGTGCCTCGTTGAAGGGGTCAATGCCAAACTACTGGAAGATTATGCAAGGAAGATGGATTGTGAGGCCGTGATTCGCAGGGCGGGTTATATACTTGATCAGCTTGGTGAAGAAACGGAATTGAGACCTTCTACTTCCACATCGTACAGACTGAATCCTACAATAAAGGAAAAAGGCAATTTCAATGCAAAATGGAAACTCTATGTAAATGAGGTGATTGGATGATAAAAAGGGATGATCTTCTAAATATAGCCAGGATAACCGGAATGAAACCACACCAGCAGGAAAAACATTACATTCAAACCCTTGTGCTGCGTTCCATTTATTCCAGCTATGATCCCGTTTTTAAGGGAGGGACGGCCTTGATGTTCTTTTACGGCCTGAACCGATTTTCCGAGGATTTAGATTTCACAGCCCCCCAACATTTTGACCCCGCTCGACTTCTTGATGGGGTAAAGGGGGATATGGAATATATGGGAATATCAGCCAATTACAAGATACTTACAAACAATGAGATTTCGTTTTCGTTCAGAATCGGAGCTCAAGGACCCCTTTTCACAAGGGAAATAGAGAGATGCTATGTAAGAGTACAGATAAGTAAAAGAGAGGAAGCTATCTTAATTCCTGAGGCTAGGTTCCTTGAATATGATTACCTGGATATTTTGCCCTTTTCAGTTTCCATCATGACCTTAAAGGAGGTGGCTGCAGAGAAATTACGAGCAATTATGACAAGAAACAGGGCAAGGGACCTCTTTGATCTCCTTTTCCTTGTAAAAAAAGGGATAGATGCGGACGTGGACCTAGTAAACAGAAAATTGTCTTACTATGATACATTGTTTGACCATGACGATTTCGTTCGCAGCATAGATTCGAAAAGAGATATTTGGTATTCTGAACTGAGACCCATAGTGTTTGGAGAAATTCCGGATTTTAATATAGCTAAAAATATGGTAAAGGATTTATTATGAAAAACATAAACTTCACTTCCTTCAGACGAGTTAGCATTTGTTAAATCAGATTAAGATATCGAACTCCCGGTCGATGCCATCGAAAATATTTAGATTTCCGCTCCAATTTGCGATGGCTTCACCATACTTCTTAGTTATATTACTTGCAATTCTCTTCATTTTCCTCTTAACAGGTTCCATTACTTCACCCTGGCCTACCACAACCAGAAAGAAATCCTCACATTCCTCTACCATGATCTTTAGGCTGCCATGCTCGATATAACTCAGTCTCTCATCAGACCTAAGCGAATCCCTGATAAAGGCTTTTACGGCAGTGAACATTGAACCGAACATATCCTCGTCAAATTTTGGATGAAAACCAAAATCATTGTGATAGATAAGAACACCAGCTTCATTGAGGAGATACAAACCAGAGATTTCAAAATCCTTATGTTCCAACTTATGACCATGTTTTTTAAGGGCATTTCCTACGATTTCGATGAACTCATCCTTTTTAATGGGTTTAGTAATATAGTCAAAACATCCTTTTTTCATGGCCTCCACAGCAAGGTCCACATCCACATAACCTGTAAGCACTATTGCAGGGATGAAATCGTAATTCTTTTTTATGAAATCAAGCACACCGAACCCATCCACCTTGGGCATTTTTAAATCGGTTATGGCCAGTGAGATGTCGTTCTCCTTTAGAGCATCGATTGCCTCTTCGCCGTTTTCGGAGGTAATGACGTTGTAACCTTGATTCTCGAGGTGGATCTTCACAATTTCTCTTACCGATTCCTCGTCATCTGCGATAAGAACCGTTTTAACCTCGTTTTTATCCAACTATTTCCCCTCCTTTCGATTCGATAAATTTGAGTCTTCAAAATTCTCCCCGATTTTTTTCAGGTCCAAGAATTCCTTATTAAAATCTCCGATTTCACCGAAGTTATCTTTAAACGATGTGATTGCATCGCCGTATCTTCGGTTGATATTCTTAACGGTGCTTTTCATGACTTCCTGCACGGGTTCTAAATCTTCGCCTTGGCCAATTACGGTTAAGAAATATCCATTACCCTCTTCTAACAATACCTTGATATTAGGATGCGCAAGTCCCCCCATTCCATTCTTGGATCCACACGATTCTTTTACTAGTGTCTTTATTACAGTGAGCATGTAGCCAAAAATTTCGGTGTCCATCTTTGTATGAAGGGCTGTCTTTTCATGAAAGACTATTGATCCATCGTCCCTTAAGAGATAAATTTCCGCTATCTTAAAATGTCTTCGTGATCGATATGTTCTCATTTTTCTGAGAGCGTCTCGAACAACATCCATCAATTCTTCCCTCTTGATCGGTTTTGTGATGTAATCGAAACAGCCCTTTTTCATGGCTGAGACTGCTATCTCTATATCCACATAACCTGTGAGTACGATCACAGGTACAAAACTGCAGTGTTTTTTAATGTATTCAACAACTCCAAAACCATCGACCCTTGGCATCTTTAAATCCGTAATAGCAACAGAGATGTTGTACTCTTTTAAAGCATCTATTGCCTCCTGGCCGTCTTGGGATGTAATGACCTTATAACCTTCTTTTTCAAGATGGCTTCGCACTACATCCCTTATTACTTCTTCATCATCTGCAACAAGTATTGTCTCAGAATCGCTCTTTATCAAGAGTTCACCTCCGAAATCGGGAATCTCAGGGTGAAGTTGGTACCCTTGCCAACATCGCTTCTCACATCTATGGTACCATGATGTTTTTTTACGATCATGGAAGTCACATAAAGGCCCAAGCCAGTGCCCTCCCCCACCTCTTTCGTTGTAAAAAAAGGTTCAAATATCCTGTTCAATTTTTCCTTGGGAATACCCATACCGTTATCCGATATCTGGGCCTCTACAAATCCGGAATCGCAAGCTGTGGATAAACTGAGTGCACCACCTTTGGGCATAGCATCAACAGCATTGTTCATAAGATTTACGAAAACCTGCTGAAGCTCGCTTTTATTTCCCTTTATTTTCGGGATTTCTTTGTAATTTTTTATGATTTCGATTTCATAGGATTTTCGTGTATGTTTTAACGCTTCCAGGGATTCGCAGATAACATCCTTCAGATCCACATATGTGATATTGCTGTCCTTCGCCTGCTTGGAGTACCTGGAAAGCCATTTTACGATATTGGCTGCCCTCTCGGCTTCTTTTATGAGCTTCTTGGCATATTCTTTTGTCTGGGCTGGGATCTCATCATTCAATATGATCTCCGAGTACCCCAATATCCCGGCCAAAGGATTGTTGATCTCATGGGCTATCCCTGAAGCTAGCATCCCTATCCCAGCCAATTTTTCTGACTGAATCAGCTGCTCCTCTGTCTGCTTGCGTTCGATGGCGTATCGAATTGAACGCACCAGCAAATTACTATCCACCTGACCTTTCACGAGATAATCCTGTGCTCCCTCCTGCACAGCTCTAACAGCGAGGTTCTCATCATCAAGGCCGCTCAGGACTATGATTGGAATACCGGGGGCCTGTGCATGCATTGTTGTGAATGTTTCAAGTCCGTGGCTGTCAGGTAAGGATAAATCTAAAAGAACAACATGAAAGCTACCCACGTCAATTCGGTTTACCGCATCAGAGAGTCGGTCTATACATTCCAAATTCAGGGTAACACCCCTTGCGCTAGCTAACATATCTGCAATCAGGATGGCGTCACCGGGGTTATCCTCAACCAGAAGGACTTTAATTTCTTTATCTTCCATTTCTTCAACTCCGAGGCAGTTTTACAACCCCAAGCCAGAAATCATTGATGGATTTTACCACATTATTGAACTGATCCAAATCGACAGGCTTTGTGATATAACAGTTCGCGTGTAGATCATAGCTTTTGAAGATGTCCTGTTCTGCTTCTGATGTAGTCAAAACAATCACTGGGATGTGTCTTAAGTTTTCGTCTTTTTTAATCTCGGCTAAAACCTCACGACCATCCATCCTGGGCATGTTCAAATCGAGGAGGATAAGATTCGGTTCAGGTGAATTGGCATATTTTCCTTCCTTTCGCAGGAAGCCCATAGCCTTTACTCCATCTCCAACCACGCTCAAGTTGTTGATCATCTTGCCTTCTTTGAAGGCTTCCTGTGTCAGTCGTACATCACCAGGATTGTCTTCTACCAGCAAAATCTCTGCAACTTTTCCATTATTTGACATTTTCATGGTTGTGCACCTCCATTATTTGGAATTGTGAAATAAAACGTTGATCCTTGCCCTGGTTCAGATTCTACCCATATTCTTCCGCCATGGCGTTCCACGATCTTTTTGCACACAGCAAGACCTATCCCTGTTCCAAGGTATTCGTCTCTGCTGTGTAGGCGCTGAAATATTTGAAAGACACGCTCCTGGTCTTTTGGATTTATGCCGATCCCATTGTCACTAACAGAAAATTGCCATTCATTCCCCATTTTCGCGGCGGAAATGTTTATTTGTGGTATCCCGTCACTCTTGAACTTAATGCCGTTTCCAATCAGGTTCTGCATCAACTGGATCATTTGTGATGCGTCCGCAATAACCGTGGGCAATGGATCGTGGGTGATTATCGCACCGCTTTCCTCAATGGACACCTTGAGATTATCTGTTGCATTTTTAAAGACTTTCTCTGATTCAATGGGTTCAAAGGGCTTGCCTTTAGTGCCAACGCGTGAATAAGACAAAAGGCCATTGATTAAACCCTGCATGCGATTGGCGCCATCCACGGCAAAATGTATGAATTCGTCGGCATCGGAATCGAGGTTACCTTTGTATCGCTTTTGTAAAAGTTTTACATAACTGGAGACCATGCGTAACGGTTCTTGTAGATCGTGAGAGGCTACGTAAGCAAAATGCTCCAGTTCATTATTGGACCTTTCCAGTTCTTTGAGCGTTTCATTTAATTTCACCTCTGTACATTTCCGCTCAGTTATTTCCCGTCCCAACTCTTTATTGGAATTCATCAATTCTCTTGTCCTAACAGAAACTTGTTTTTCCAGGTTTTTGCTATAATTCTGAATTTCCATTTGAGATTTTTTTAAGTTATTAGTCATGATATTAAATGCTTGGCCAAGTTGTGCAATTTCATCCTCTCCTTTTGTTTCAATATATTGATTGAGATTTCCACCTGATATTTCTTGTGCGCCAGATTCAAGTTTTATTATCGGACGAATAACCTTAACACGTAAAATATAGATAACAAAGATGATTAACAATATATCTAAAACAATAATTTGAATAACAATCGATATTAAATTTGCTTCAAGTTGCGCATTCATTCGCTCAGTGGATATAAAAACAATAACATCTCCAATTTCCTCAGAGTCATGAATAATGGGTGAACTTTTACTAATATAAGAATTGTGATCTGGAAATTCGTTCACAACTATTGGATTGCCTCTTGTATCCTTAGAATACCAATATTTTTGTCCGGAAATCCATGGGTCGACTATGTAAATACCGACAATATCGGGATTATTCATTTCTGACAAAATGACATCCCGAATACCTTCGTCGTGAAACGAATATAACGGTGAGTCTAAACTTATTGCAAGCCTTTCTGAGGTTGTTGTTAATTCTTCCTGTAATTGATCCCTTGCGTCAGATGATTCTATTTGAAAACGATAATATCCAAATCCAGCTAACGTTCCTGACGCAATGAAAACGATAATGATACTCAACTGAAACATTAGGCTTCTTGTTATCATAGCTCATCAGCCTATTCTATCTTATAATCACCTTTACGGGATTCCGCCCAATATTGATCGACTTTCCCGCTATCAGTTATACTTTGCAGCCCTTGATTAAAGGTCACAACCAAATCGGCGTTTCCATCAACTTCTTTTGATAGCAGAAGGTAAAGTGGTTCTGTGTTCACCGATTTTGGAGCATGTGTTATATCTTCAGCACCAGCAATATCGATATCTTCAATGATATCATATCCCACGTCAATCTCGCACAAAACAAGGTCAACTCTTCCAGCCATTAATTTCTGAAAGTTTTGTGCATCTTCAGTGGTTCTTTCAACAGTTATTTGACCTTCATTTATTGCCTCATCAAATTCGAGTCCATAAGAGTAGCCGTCAGTTCCACCTATGGTATATCCCTGTAAATCAGAAATATCTTCCCAGGTAAAGTTTAGGTCTTTTTTGTAAAATATAACATAAGTCTGGTATGCAATTGGCTCGGAGTAATAGAAGTCCTTCTCCCGTTCCTCGTTTTTCAGCCAGGGAAGTGTGCCGTGCCATTTTCCGTTTCGTGCCTCTTCCATACTTCTGTTCCAGGGCCGATATTCAAACTCCACCTCATATCCTTCAGCCTCGAAGGCTTCCCGGACAATCCGTGAAACAACACCCTCATACAGAAGGCCTTCTGATACGTAAGGGGCCCACTCACCACTTGCCAAAATTATTTTCGACTGATTTGTTCCATCGCCTGGAGTTGTTCCATTTTGTTTCTCATGGCCAGTTGGTTCATTCATTTGCGAAAATACAATAATTGTACTTCCTATAACAAGGATAGCACAAATTGCCATTATTGCCCATTTCTTATTCATTCTCATCACATCTTTTTTGCTCTAATTTTTATGGTGTATTTTCCATTTCATTGATCTACTCTTAAAATAGTGATATATTGGTGATATATAGGTGATATATTAATAATAATTTTGCCAGAATTATCGAATTTGATAATAGAAAATACTATATTGTAAAAGTTTTAAAAAATGATTAGGCTATTAACCTTGGTTTTGGGCGAGAGAAGATCAAGTTAAGAGAGTATTGAGAAGAATATCTACTTAGGCGGGATGACCTCGTTTATTGCTTTTACAACTTTGAAATCCAGATCAGGATATCGATTTGTTCTGTGCTTGGTATGGGAAGGGTAGTCTAGTCTAATTGTTATCAATGTTTAATTGAAATTCTTGGAGTATTGTCCTGCCCAGCAAAACTCATTTACCTTAACCATTTGTAAAGTTTTCTGGTTGTTCACCTCCTCTTTTAGGGATCGTGAAGTAAAAGGTTGAACCCCTGTTAGGCCCAGACTCAACCCAGATTCTGCCGCCGAAGCGCTCCACGATCTTCTTTGAAATAGCAAGTCCGAGGCCGGTTCCAGGATACTCACTCTTTTTATGAAGCCGTTGAAATGCCAAAAAAATGTTCTCGGCGTACTTTGAATCGATCCCGATGCCGTTGTCCCGTACTGAAAACAACCATTCATTCTCCTTCTGCTCGGCCGAAACATGCACGCGAGGCGGCTTGTCACCGTGGAACTTGATGGCGTTTCCTATCAGGTTCTGGTAGAGCTGACCAACCTGTATATCGTCGGCAAAAACCGTGGGTAACGGATCGTGGGTGATAAGGGCATTGCTCTCCTTTATCGCAACCTGCAGGTTCTCCAATGCCAAATCAAACACCTCCTTGGAATCCACGGGTTCGAACACCTTTCCCAAAGTGGCTACACGGGAGTAGGTCAGCAGATCATCGATAAGCGCATGCATTCGAGTGGCTCCATCCACCGCAAATCCTATGAACTCGTCTGCATCCGAATCGAGTTTACCTTTATAACGAAGTTCCAGAAACTGCAAATAGGTTGTGATCATCCGCAGCGGCTCTTTAAGATCGTGTGAGATGATATAAGCAAAATTTTCCAGCTCGCGATTGGACATCTTGAACGCCTCATTCGTCTGTCTCAGCGCCTCATTTGCCTTCTTGATCTCGATTGCTTCGCCCAGTCGCTCGGCTATAATAAAAATGAGGGTTCTTTCTTCATTTTGGAATGGCCCCTCAAAGCATTCTGGTTTTTCTTCCAAATAACATACATCCACCTTCCCCATTCGTTTTCCTTGGACGATAATATCTGAGGACTGCTTCCAGATGGTTTCTTTAAAATTTTGTGTTTTAATTTCTAGATTGTCCAAGGTTATTCTGGAACATGCGATTTCCGGGTACTGCCAGCCTGTGGGAATCAAATCTACAACAATCTCTAGTACCTCCTCCTTTAAAACGTCCTGTCCTTCGATAGCTTCGGAAATAGCATAGAGGCAGTTAAGTTCTTTGACCCGCTCGGCAAGTTCTTGGTTCATGTTCTCTAAGACCTTCCTGGTTGTTTTGCGCTCAAATGCATACCGTATTGAACGTTCCAGTAAGTTTACATTTAATCGCTCCTTTACAAGGTAATCATCTGCCCCCCTCTGAATGCATTTTAAGGCGAGCTCTTCATCATCCTGCTCACTCAAGATGATGATTGGTAGAGTTGGTATTTGGACCTGCACCTCGCTTATAGTCAACAGTTCCGGAACATCACAAAATGAGATATCCAAAAGGAGCACGTCTATTCCCTTTGAGCCAATCATTTTTAATCCGCTTGTGAGTTCATCGGTATATTCCAAATCGAAAATAACACCTCTTGCTTCAGCCAGTATTTTCTCCACCATCTGAAAATACTCAGCACTAGCCTCTATCAGCAGGACTTTTATCCGTTTCTCTTTCATTCTATTCACTACTTGGCAATTTTACGATGGAGAGCCAGAAGTCTTTGAGTGTCTTAACCACATTATTGAACTGATCCAGATCAACAGGCTTGGTGATGTAACAGTTCGCATGTAGGTTGTAGCTTCTTAGGATGTCCTGCTCGGCCTGGGAAGTTGTCAGAATTATGACAGGTATGTTCTTCAATTCGGGGTCATTTTTGATCTCGGTTAAAACTTCTCTTCCGTCCTTTTTTGGCATGTTCAAATCGAGCAAGATAAGGTCCGGTCTGGGCGCTTCGGTATATCCCCCATCCTGACGTAGGAAGGCCATGGCCTCTACACCATCCACAACCACGCTCAAGTTGTTGATTATTTTGCCTTCCTTGAAGGCTTCTTGTGTCAGGCGTACATCACCTGGATTGTCTTCCACCAACAATATTTCTGCGACTTTTCCAAATTCGGGTAAACTCATAGTCTTTCACCTCTTTTTTTTGGAATTGTAAAGTAAAATGTCGAGCCTTTACCTGGTTCCGATTCCACCCAAATACGACCGCCGTGGTTTTCTACGATTTTCTTGCAAATTGCCAAGCCAATTCCAGTTCCGGAATATTCACTGGTAGAGTGCAACCGCTGGAATATTGTGAAAATGCGATCAGCGAACTCTGGATCGATTCCAATACCATTATCGTGCACTGAAAACATCCATTCATTCCCCATTTGCTCGGCCGAGACATGCACCCGCGGGGGCTCATCACCGTGAAACTTGATTGCGTTGCTCAATAGGTTCTTGGATAATTGAAATAGTTGAGAATTATCCGCTTCGACTAATGGCAAAGGGTCGTAGGTGATCATTGCATCTTTTTCTTCAATTGTCGGTTGGAGACTGGAAATTACATTTTCGATGATTTTGCTGCTGTCGGTCGGTTTAAATGATTTGCCAGAAGTGCCAACACTTGAATAAGACAATAGATCATTAATTAACCTGTGCATTCTCTTGGTTCCCTCTATGATATATCCAAGGAATACGTCTACATCATCGTCCAGTTTCCCTTTGTAGCGGTGTTCTAAAAATTGGACATAACTGGATACTGTTCGTAAGGGTTCCTGAAGGTCATGGTATGCCACTTTGTTAAACTGTTCAAGTTCGAGATTGGTGCGCTTTAATTTATTCATTGCGTCCATTAATTCTTCTTCTACCTTTTTTCGTTCCGTGATATCGCTTATCACGCTGACAAGTTTGAAGTTATCTCCTTCCTCAACAAGCTTCCCGGAACTGGACACATTAATAAAATGGCCGTCTTTGTGTTGTATCCTATATTCAAAACTTAAAATCTTGCTATCTTGAAGGATTTGTTCCATTGCTTCAAACACCTTCCCTTGATCATCGGGATGGATGAAATCAAATGAATTCTTTCCCACCAATTCTTCAGGTTTGAAACCGAAGGTATCTGTGACCTGTGGACTTACAAAAGTGAAATTCCCATCAGCATCAGTTTCCACAACTGTATCGGATAGATTATCTATAAGCGTGCGGTATTTCTTTTCACTTTTGATAAGTGCCTTTTCAGCTTTCTTTCGATTGGTTATATCAGTAATTATATGAACCGCACCGTTGGGATTACCCTTCTCATCAAAAAGAGGGTCAACCGAAACCTGAATCATCCTTTCACCAAATAGAAACTCATTGCTCTCTCTTCGATGACTTTTTAGCATTCGAACCATGGAACAACCATCAACTGGAGCTGAAGTGCCATGTATAACCTCCCAACAGGTTTGACCAGAAATCTCATTGTGAGTCTTACCTAAAAGATCTGTCATGGCTCTATTACATCGTAATATTTTACCATTGATATCCATGAGGCAGACACTATCGTTGATTGCATTGAAGGTGGTTTCCCATTGAGAGGATGAAAGTTTTAGAGCTTCTTTCGACTTCTCGGATACCTCCATCGCTTCGTTAACATCCTCGAGCATATTCAAAAGTGCTTCTGATTGATCCTCCTTTTCTTTAGTATTGGCTTCGAT
>CBDVCK010000102.1:0-11035 GCA_965372465.1 uncultured Thermoplasmata archaeon
AGTATCAACTTTTCGTTCTTTATTAAAAAACAATATACTACCTTCTATTAAAAGATATATAAAAAAATCGATTTTCAAGGAGAAAATCGGGTTTGCTCCCTATTCTTGGGGTGATCCCTTCTTCTGGTCAGCTATCTTTTCAATGTCCAACTCAAAGGCAAATATCGGACTGCTGAGATTATAATTTGTAATGACCTGAGGATGCAATTCGCCAAAAATACCAATGCTGTCATCTCCACATATCATAGATGCACATCGACCATCAATAAAACTGCCTGCTGCATGGGTCTGGATGTCGTAAGAAATACTCATAATCCTCAAAATCCCCTCAACAAGCGATTTGGCTTCCGTGAAACTGGCTTTTGGATATATTGCAACACCTGCCAATTTAAATACATTTACCTCCTCGGGAACTGTGATTCCGATTTCAAATATTCGCTGTGGTAGGTCCCTGTGTCTGTTAGCTTTTAGGGTATTAAGAAGGCTGGGCAGCACAGAAATCCTAAGACAGCTGTGCTCCTCGGTCAATGGGTCATTTGCAAAAGCCACATCCGTTTCTTCAAGACCCATTTTTTCGAACTGCTCCTTTTTGCTGGATAATGTAAGTGTCATTACCTCATTGAATCCGAAACCAACCATTATCGTTCTCAATTTTTTACAAAATTCGATTATTTCCATGGGTTTTCCAAAAGTCATGGACTTTGGAAGCTCGGGTTCGAATTCCATGTACCCGTAGCTTATGGCAATATCTTCAACAAGATCGATGGGATGCAAGATATCTCCCCTATATGCGGGAATTAGTGTGGTTACGCGATCTTCTGCTTTATTGACACCGAACCGCATTTTTTCGAGATGAGATGCTGTTTCATCCACGGAAATATTTGTTCCCAGCATTTTGTTCAAATATCCTATTTCCAGTTCCATTTTTGTTGGCTCCAGATCTGGAGTTTTAATGCTTTCCTCGGGATATACAACCTCCACTCGTTCGATTTTCCCCCCGCGCTCAGCAAGTGCAGTTGAGATGATATTCAGTGCCTGGTTTACGGTACCCATATCTGTTCCAGTAAGATCCAGGAAGATATCTTTCGTGTCCTCTGTTACTGTGGTCAAGGTACCGTTGATTATCGGGGGAAAGGAAAGCACCTCGTTATTTTTATCTAAAATTATTGGATATCGAGTAAAACCATCCAGTGTCCAGGCATAATCCCTGCCCTTCTCATGGCTTCTTAGGATTTCCTCTAAATCCATTGTTTCATTTTTACCAAGAGGGACGAACTGGATGCTCTCGGGATCAACCGCTTTATAAACAAAGGGAGGGGTAATATCCTTAAAATCATGGACTCCGATTGCCATCTTTGCCCTCTTTCTTCCCAGGGTGAGATGCAGTTTCTCCTGCATGTCCATGAGGGACTGTATGAAAAAATCCGTCATGGTAACCCCTCGGATAAGACCGCTCACGATATATGGTCTAACTTCGTTCACCGTGGGGTCTACCTTAAGCTTGACATCAGAATCGGAAATCGGATATTTTACAAGGCCATTCTCAAAACCCAGGTAGCCTCTTAGGGCTCTTGCCACACCTTCCACAGAGTAAAGATCGGGTCTGTCGGGAAAGAATTCTATATCCATCTGGGTATAATCTATCCTTTCGATATCGGCACCTATCATTGGGATGATTTCCTGTAATTTTTCCATTTCGACCTTGGTGCCGAGAAGGTCGATTAGGTCGTCATATTCGATGGATATCACTGGCATGAATATCGGAGAAGTATAAGGCAAAGACGTATATTTTTGTTTTGATTAAAGAGTGAATCTCTGAATTTCATGAGGCCTCATATCCTGGGAACCTTACTGTGGGCAATTAAAATTCAGGGTTCATCCCCACCGTTTATAAACCTCGTTCTCAATCCCAAGAACGTCCAATACCTTTCCAAGTATGTGATCTACCATATCATCGATACTTTGCGGTTTCGAATAGAATGAGAGCACGGGCGGCAATACAACTGCGCCTGCCTTTGTGACTCTGGACATATTCTTGATATGTATCAGGCTCAGGGGGGTTTCCCTTGTTACCAGAACGAGTTTTCTTCTTTCCTTCAAACACACATCCACTGACCTCAGCAAGAGATTATCCGAATAACCAGAAGCGATCCCTGCAAGTGTCTTCATACTGCATGGAATAATGACCATACCTTCCGTTTTAAACGAGCCTGATGCTATGGGAGCGAAAAAGTCCTTATTATCATATACATGAGTTGCAAGTTTCTTGACATCCTCAACCTTATAATCGGTTTCGTGCTTCAAGATACTCTCCGCAGGAGGAGTAATAATCAGATGTGTCTCGTATTCGGTATCATTCAAAAACTCAAGCATCTTGATTCCTAGTATAGCTCCCGAACTGCCTGATATACCGACAATAAGAGTTTTACCCATGCTCCACAGTCCCCTCATCAGCATTGACCTTAAGTTTGTCACCGGTTTTAATTTGTTCGATGTCAATCCCGTCCACACATGGGATTCCTGCAAGGATAACACCTGTGGCAACGATGGTCTCGGTCTCCTTGTTCAGGATGGCCTTGGGTGCAACCCCGTTCTTTTTCAGGCCGTAGATAACGTAAGAACCCACAGTGGAACCCTTTCCCATGGGAAAAACAAGTATCTTGTCCTTGACGTTCTGTCCTTCGAGTTCATGCCCTTTCTCTATGACATCACCTGTTTTGGCATCGATTCCACCGTAGAATCCGATGGGCTCCTTTGACACAATGGCCTCACCTTCAACGGTGCCTGGATAAATCGTTCTTCCCTTCATTTCATAGCCCCCTCTATCAGTTTATTGATATCACGAAATATTACATCCTGTTTGCAAAACCCTGGAAGATAGTTTGCAGCTTTTCCCGAGTTCACTCCCGTTGTCTTATACCCCATCTCCTCGATTGGGGACACAACACAGCATGTATCCGCTACTATCCTCCCACCGGCATTCTCTATTGTATCGTTAAAACCCATTCTCTGTGCCACTTCTTTGACCATTCTTGAAGTGCATATCCATACCGGTTTTTTGAGGTTCTTACCCTCCAGCTTTTCAGCTAATGTGGATATCTCCCGAAGTGAGGCATGGGGGCAGCCTATGATCACTATGTCAAGGTCGACTCCGGTGTTTAATTTTTCATAGGTGTCATCCAAATCCTTCTCACTGACATTTATGATTTCCAGGCTCTTAGTATCCTCCAAACTGGCCTCCGGGGTTTGATCCTCCACATAGTATAACGCCACAGCACCTGATGCTGCCATTGCAGCGCCAAGAGCCTTCAGTTGATCCGTATTTGCATCCTTCAACCCCTTAAAGAATGGAATCGCTTTCTTCACCTGCTTTCCCACATGATAACCCAGGGCACCGTAATTGGAATTGAACTTCAATTCGGCATCTACGTTGATAACAACACTGGGTTTTCTGTTCTCATCCAGATGCAGCCCGTAATTGGGAGTTACTCCGCAAAGCGCAGCAGCCAAAGCCGAAGGCCCTCCTTCCCTGTTAGTCCTGGCACCTATCACCGAGTTTGCAAAGGACACGGCAGACGACTCGGACCAGGCGATATGCTCCCTGAACCTCGGAAGGTTGCCTGCCAGATATGGTGTACAAGTGGATGTAATTACAATGCCCATCTGCTTAAATGCATCCATAATTCTCATCTGCTTCTCTGCAAATTCTTTGGGGAACCCAAGCTTATCCCAGTCTTCCAAATCCATACCAGCCGGGTTGAGGTAGGTCAGTACCTTGACCTTGGCGCCTTTCGATGAAAAATCCTCCAAAAACTCCAATCCGGGATCACCTATGGATTTGAATGATACTCCTGCAACCTGAACAGAGCCTACCGGTATCATCTTGTCTGCACCGTATATATCTCCCAGTCTGACCAGTAATCTGAACATACGCTCAAGTACCTCTCCTTCTTCTCCCTCCAATAATTTCTCTTCTTCCTTTGTCAAATACATTTTGTCAACTCCCTGCAATTTTTCACAAGCAAATCTATCTCATCTTTCGAGGCATTATCCACATGTACCCCACCAACGACAACGATCTTGGTGTTGTATTTTTTACATGCCTCTTCCGCTATGGGCTCCAAAACGATATGGTCGTAATGGCCTTCGAATTTTATTACCTTGGCTTCTTTTCCAGGCTCCATTACAACCAATCCACCGATATGCGGTTTTTCACCTCCTCCCAGTATGTAAATCCTATCTCCGTTAAGTATTTCCTCCTTAAGCCATACCCTATATTTTCCTTCACCTGCAGTATTCATTCAAATCTACTTCCTTGTACTGGACCCTTACATACTTCCCCGGGTCCACTTCAGCCGGTATTGTGGCATCCAGTCCCACTTTTGTGGTCTTGGTTTTCTTGCCCGAATGATCTCCACTGGGATCCAAAGAAGAGCCTGGTTGATCCGTGAGCATTACAGCATCCTTGTGAGCCTGAAACCTTGTTGCCAAGGCCCACTCCACTGCAATTGGACTGTATATGTCCACATCCGCATCCACAATGGTCACATGCTTCATGCTCTTGTGGCCCTTCATTGCCGCCTCGATCGCCTTCTTTCCGTCGTCTGCATGCTCCTTTTCTATCTGGACGATCCCGTGCAGCCAGGAGCCTCCACCCATTGTGACGAGCACGTTCTTGCACTTTGCTACCTTGCTCACTTCGTCGTAGATGGTTGGCTCCTTTGGCATGCCCATAAGGAGCTTGTGCTCCATCCTTCCGGGAATCAAGGCCTGCCACATTGCATCCTTTCTGTGTGTTATACAGTCTACAACGAAAACCGGCTCCTGTCTTTCAAAGTCCCTGGTTTCTGTGAGGTCAACAAAGGGACCCTCTTTGTCCACATCCCTCGTTATCCTTCCCTCGAACACGAATTCGGATTGAGCGGGAACCTCCAGATCCTTGGTTACGCACTTTGTCAATTTTGTCTCATCCATTGCATTGGCCAATGAAAGTTCATCTACACCTGAAGGGGGTCCGAGGGATGCTGCAACCATCACCGAAACCGAGTTGCCTATGCAGACCGCCATCTCCAGATCACCCTGGATTTTATCATACGTTGTTCGGGTCTGTCTCTTTGGAATGAGACGCGCTGTGAACCTGTTCTTTCCAAGCTGCATCAAGCGGTGATAGCATGCGTTTCTGCCTGTATCCGGATCCTTGATTATGGCCACACTTGCAGTGGCGTACCTTCCACCATCCCCGGGCAGATGTAAAAGTATAGGCAGTTTATCCAGATCAGGCTCCTTGTTCACCACTTCCTGACATGGTGCATTTTCAATCATTTCGGGCTCCTTTGGAGTGCGTAGTGCTTCCACTAATTTGAAAAGAAGTTTCTCTTTTGTGGTTCCGAAACCATCTGCAATGATATCCCTTGAAGAGGTGATCCCGCCGAATACAGGAAATTCGTATCCCTTCACGTTATCGAATATCACAGGCTGCTCGCACAGCGTATTCATTACATTGGCAATCTCATATTCAGTGCTTACCTCTTTTTTTATCCGAAACAGTTTTCCCTCATCCTCAAGATTTTTTAAAAATTCGCGTAGGTTCATGATATCACATCCTAAATTCCGATCTTCGTTCTCAAGGCCTCGTAGCCTTCCTTTTCAATTGCCCTTGCCACCTTCTCCTGAACTTCCATACCTGGAGTAAGGGCCACCATGTATCCTCCCAACCCACCACCGGTCATCTTGGCTCCAAGGGCACCGTTCTCCCTTGCAAGCTCAACCAAAAAATCAAGCTCCCCTGATGAAACCTCAATTTTTTGCAACAGTTCATGGTTCTTGTTCATGTTCCGGCCCATGGCCTGAAGGTCATAATCATCAAGTGCAGTTCTCGCGGTTCTGGCAAGCTCCTTTGCATCATTGAATATCTGCTCGTACCTATCGGGCTCCTTTTCCTTTCTTTCCTTGACACCTGCAACCGCAGCTTTCGTGTTTGCAACGATTCCTGTATTACCCATGACAATCTCCACAGGCTCTTTGAGCTTCAGCCTCTGCATGATGCTGGGTTCGCCCTTCACGAACCATATCAATCCGCCAAAGGTTGCTGCAGTGTTGTCTATTCCCGAAGGAGTTCCGTGATAGCCTTTTTCACCTTCGTAGGCAATCTCGTTGATCTTCTCATCCGAAAAATCCAAATCGAACTGTTTTGAAAGGGCTCTTGCAATTGCGGCGCAGGAGGCAGCGGATGCACCGACTCCCGATGCAGCCTTAAGTTCTCCCCCGAGATATATCTCGACTTGTGTTTGGGCCACATCGATTCCAGCAGCTTTAAGTATCCTTTCAATGGAGTCCTTTTGATGCTCCATCTTATTTTCCTTATAGCCTGGAGTCTCTGGTCTATCGTCATTTATGGTCCAGCCAGTCCCCTGGGTTTTTTCCACCCTGGCTATGGTCTTAGAGCCGATTGCGGATGCAATGGCAGGTATTCCATAGACCACAAAATGCTCGTTGAACAATATCACCTTGCCGTAACCTGAACCTTCTTCCATGAGTCGTCCCCCCATTCATCATCTGTCTATTACATGCAATTTTTCAGAGAATGGTTTTATGTCCAGGTTTCGTAATATCGTATAAATATATTAACCTTATGTCCGACTATTGCCGATATGATTGGGTATTATGGCTACGGGTCAAATCATTTTGAATCCCTCGAGTGGTCCGGGATATTTTTTCCCTTTCTGGATACCTTCGTATTGCTTAATTTCTCCAACTTTAAAATCCCATTACCATTTGATTTTATAGAGCCATCTGATTTTTTTACCGCAATGAATGCAGTATCTGGCATGCAACGAAGATTCAGATCTACATTTTTTACATATTTTTATTCCTCTTTCTACCCTGACCCGGATACTAAAAAACGCATATATGAATCCAAAACCTATAAAACCAAAAGTGTACAAACCAATCCTTACTTCAACACCCAATAAAGAAAAAGTTATCAACATTGCAGCAAGAAGACCATATACAATCAGTAAAACCCATATACCCATTTTCATTTCCCAGGTTAATTTATTGTAGGGCTCTTGAAATTCTTTCCATTCGCTTTCACATTCAGAACATACTGATTGTCCTTTGGTGAGCGTGGTACCGCAGTATCCACAAAATTTCCTTTTCCCCCTACCTTTTCTAGCCATATTAACCCATCTGGTTGCTTTACCCAGTTATATGGAGTATGTATTCATAAATAATAAATCTTTAGGGATACAAACCTTTAAAACCATCCAAACACAATCCATTGCCCAATGCAAATCTCGAAACTGGAGAAGGGCTCCAAGTACACTGGCAAGCTCCCTTTAGGCTGCAAGTTCTGCAGACAGGGAAGAAAGATGGTGCTCCTTGTCACAGGACTGTGTAAATTCTCATGCTTCTACTGTCCTCTTTCAGCCAAGAAGAAAGGCAAGGATGTGATTTACGCCAATGAAAAATTCGTAAAGAAGGATGAGGATGTCATCTATGAAGCGAAAACCATAGATGCCCTGGGCTCGGGCGTTACCGGTGGCGATCCTTTACAGGTTCTTGACCGCACCCTTCACTACATAGAACTTTTAAAAAATGAGTTTGGAGAGGAGCACCATATACACCTCTATACAGGTTACACTCCGGATTTCAAAACCCTCCAAAAACTCGAGAATGCGGGTTTGGATGAGATCAGGTTCCATATCCCCTTCAATATTTGGGAAAAGATGTCTGGCTCTGATTATGAAAGGACAATAAAAAAGGCTTTGAAAACTGAAATGACAGTGGGTGTGGAGGTTCCTTCACTTCCTGATTTCAAATCCCAATTGAAGACTCTTATTCTTTATCTTGATAAACTGGGTGTGCACTTTCTCAACCTCAACGAACTGGAATATTCCGAGACGAACTGGGACGCCATTAAACAAAGAGGCTATGAGATCAGATCCGAGACCTCGAACGCCATAAAAGGCAGCCAGTGGGTTGCAGATGATCTTCTGAAAGAACTCGATACCACCATGTCCCTGCACTACTGCTCATCGCGCTTTAAAGACGGCGTGCAACTCAAAAGGAGGATAAAAAGAAGGGCAAAGAACACAAAAAAGGAAAGCGACATAGTAACCGAAGAAGGGCTTTTTATCAAGGGTATCATAGAGTGCGATGATCTGGGAGGTTTATACGAGCAGCTCAAAGAGAGATTCAAGATTCCAGGTGAGCTTATCCATATCGACAAGGAAAAGGAAAGGCTCGAAATCGCATCGTGGATTCTGGAGGAAATTTTCGAAAAAATAGAATACCCATGCTTTATAATTGAGGAGTACCCCACCGCTGACAGACTCGAAGTGGAAAGAAGACCCCTGAAATGGCCTCCGAAATAAGGAGAAAAACCATTAGAAAACTATTTTATTGGTTGTGATTATATATGCCATATCGGTTGGTTGTACTTATGAAAGGTAATGGGAAATCAAGGGCGCTGGTATCATCAACATGTTTGCTATTGATTGCTATATCTGCTATTAGCTTTTCACTTTCTATCGCATCAACCAGCCAGGCCGATGGAACCGGAGATTATCCTCCACCTCCACAGCAGGACTGGATAATTAAAACAAATACGATTGTTCGAAACGAAACCCTCACCGTATCAGGTAATATCACAATCGAAAGCGGAGGAACCTTAACATTGGAAAATACAATCCTGATTATCAATGCCAGCGATTACGGGAATGCACTGATTTCTGTGAAAAACGGTGGTACTCTTAACATCATTGAAAACTCGAAGCTAATGGAAGGGTACACAGGCGTAAACTACGATTTCGTCTTCGAAAACGATAGCCATGGACTGATAAGTAAAAGCACAATCGAGGATTGCGGGTGGAACGATGGAGAGACATACCAGAGCACAGGCGGTATTCTGATATGGTCCGATGATGTAATAATTGAGAACTCCACAATTCAGAATAACTTTTACGGAATAGTGATTATCAGCTCTTCCCCAACAATCAGATACAACAATATCCAGGATAATCTGAAATACGGGATATTTATTATCAACAGCTCGGCAGATATTACTGGCAATACAATCTCCACAAACCCGGTTGGAATACACTTATACTACTCAGAAATTACTCTCACAGATAATGAGATAAGAGACAATGGAGACGGTGGCAGATTATATTTTTCCGATATCCAGATAAGCGGTGGCGAGGTATCATCAAACAGTCCCGATGACTGCAGCACAGGTTCATGCAGTGCACAGGAGAGTGGAAAGGGCCTCTACGTAAGCTCTTCGAATCTGTCTATAAATGGAGTAACCTTTTCAGAAAACAACGGAGGCCTCATCTCCTCAAGCTCCCTGCTTGATATCAGAAATTCCATATTTTCCCGTAACAATGATGACGGTATATTGGGGGAATACTCGGAAATCACTCTTAAAGATAACATTTTCACCGATAACGAGAATTATGGAATTCATTGGAAGTACACGGACCTGGAAGTGGATGATACAAACTCATTCATCCTGAACAATGGTGAGGGCAGGGTGATATTGGAATGGGAGGTTGGAGTTACTGTATCGGATAGTTACGGCAATGGTGTATCCATTGCAACCGTAACTCTGGACAACGGTAACAATACCTTCAGCACTTCAAGGTTCACAGACCCTCTGGGTTCCGCTTATCTTGATGCTCCGGAATTTGAAATTTCAAATGATGGAACCTATATCCATCACAACCCATACACAGCTACTGCCAAAAAAACAGCCCCCTGGGATGGGGTGGAATACAGCAATTCAACTGTAGCAGAGATAATAAATAACACCTTCATAGACATTACAATCCCCCTTGTAAAACCCGATTTAAGGGTGGATAGTATAAAATTCTCCCAAGAGCCAAAAGCCGGGAAAAAGGTACAAATCAAAGTGGAAATCTCAAACATTGGAGATGCCGGTGCCAACGATGCCCAGGTAATGGTAACACAAAAGGATGCAAACGGGCAAACCGCGGTTATCAATACCACATGGGTTTCTGTACCTTCAAATCAAAACACCCAAGTGACAATATCCTGGACACCCAAACTGGAAGGCGAAACCACGGTCACTGTGGTTATCAATACCCTCTATGACGAGATAGACAAGGATAATAACGAACTTGAAAAAATCGTGGATGTTAAAAAGGATGTCGCCTTTTATGAGGAACCGTACTTTGTGGCGAGCTTGGGAGCTGTGATTCTCATTTTAGCTGGAGTGAGCGGTTATGTTCTCGCCTTAAGGAAAAACAAAAAAGAGGAATAGATACCGCCTAAAGCTCACTGGTCTTCAGGGCCGTTGTGCCATGGATCATAGCTATTTGCACCAGGATTGTTCGGGAAGGGTTGAAATGCAGGGTCACCATAACATACAAACATGGTAATTTCCTTATGATCTGCATCCCTTATTGGGTCAAATGGAGAAATCGGTGAGTCCTTGTTTGGGTTGTTCATGTACCTATTCTCAGCCCATCGATGTGCGTGGCCTATGGTTCCATATTCATCCTCGTGGTTGATTATACCGTCTAGTGGGAATCCGAACCAACAATTGTTCATATCCCAATAGTGATTATCTTCTTCAAAGATAATTCCTTGCGCAAGTTCACCAGCTATCGAATATAAATCCTGTCCAAGGTTACTATAGCTCACCTCTGTTGCGGCAATCAGTCCGACCCCCCCTGAATTGAAGAAGTTGAGTGGGAAAGACATACTAAGGTCCACGGGACCACCCCACCAGTGCAAACCGTGTATCTTATTGTTCTCACATGATACCAATATTGCGACCTGTGGTGGAAGATAATAATCTATGAGATTATCCGGATGTGTTTGATCGTTTCCCTCCAACCTGGATTTTCCCTGGGGGTCATCTGCCTCTTCCGGTTCCCAGACATAGAAGGTAGCATGCCAGCTTCCATGGCCTCTATAAACAGTTATGCCGCTAGATTCCATAACCGGTTTCATCTCGGTTTCCTTTACCGTCTCAGTGGATGAGCCTGGATCCTGAACACTACCCCAT
>CBDVCK010000103.1:0-11009 GCA_965372465.1 uncultured Thermoplasmata archaeon
CAAATCAAGTGAATTCAAAAGATGCCTGGCTCTCATCCTTCTTTCATCTCCAATTGAATATATTGGGAATAGCTGGTATAAAACCTTGGTATACATGTAGGTTACATGTAGGAATTCTAGGTTAGGGCAAGGGAGAGCACCAAGATGATCTCTGACGCAATCACAAAACACATCACGATAATCTGGGGTAATTTGTGCTCCTTTACATTGTAAAGCCCGTACCACAGGATTGGAATTCCAATAAAAAGTTCCACTGCACAGGCCATGTATCTTTGGTTCATGGCAAGCAGGATTCCTACGAGAACAAAGAGCACACCCACACCCAAAAATAAGGCTGATTTTAAAGAAGTTCTTACCTTCTCCCAGGAATCGTCTGATACGAATCTTACAGATAAAAGGAACAGTCCGAAAAACAGCCAGAGAACTGCTCCTGCCGCTTTCCACAATCCCAGCTTGAAATACCCGGATAGCAGGACAGTTACGCAAAAAACAGCGCAAAATGCTCCGGCACCTACGCATGCAGCCCGTATAAAGAAGGTTCTTTCAGGTTTTGCAATCTCATGGGAGGCCATTATCATTGCTGCCCCGGAAATTACCCAGAAAGGTGAAAATGCGGTGGACCATGAAAACAGATCGGGGAAGATATATGAGAAGAAACCAAAGAGCACCAGAAACACACCAAGTGATAGTGCAAGTTCGCTTCTTATATCAGAGGAAAGGGGTTTTCCGAAGATGAACACGCCAAATGCGGGAACCAGAATTAGTATCATTAATAGGATCTGTTCGCGCTCGTATGCGGCATCGAAAATAATTCCAAAGAAAACTGCAATGAAACCCATGAAGACGATCCCTGTTAGAATAAGCACCTTTCTTGTGGCAAGGTCCAGTTGTTTTGCCTCCTGCAATCCGAGAAACAAGAGTAGAAAAGATATTGTGAGGCCCAGAAGGACAAGAACAAAGAAATCATTTGCCAGGTATTCAAACCCCATCAAAAGAGCCAAAATGAACGAGACCAGCATGAGAACCAGTCCAAGGCTCACATAAAGCGCTCTTTGATGAGGATACGCTTTTTGCGGTATATATCGCGGCATGCCTTCATGGGGAGCGAATGTGGGAGCAATTTCCTTTGACACCTCGTAGTCCGCCAAAGAGACCTCACCCACAAGGAAGTTCCTTTGACAGTGCGTGCACGTGACTGAATAACCCCGCGTGCCCTCTTGCAGCTGGATGAGGTTCGGCTCGAAGTTGTAGTTCTTTTCACTGCAGAGGGGGCATATGACCCAAGTCTCATCCTCTTCCTCCTTTTCTTCTTTCTTTTCCGAAAAAACACCATCGTCCGAGAGACCATTGAGAATTTCCAAGATTTTCAGCTTCTTTTCCATATGGTCTTTTAACTCCGATATCTTGAGCTCCTTTTTTGTTCCGTCCTGTAAAATAAGGGTGATTTCCTTTTCCATTACCCCTTCCCTGAGACTCAGGGCCTCTGCCTGGCCCAGATGAGTCAAAAAATACGCGTTCTTGCGGCGCTCGTGACCTGAAATCCTTGTCTTTTTCTCCTCCACAAGTTCATTTTGTTTCAGATCCTTCAGTGCGGAAGCGATGTGGCTTCTTCTCGTGCCTACGGCAGTTGCCAGACCATCCTGTGTGATGTCGGGAGGTACCTCGAATTCATCTTTATGTTTTGTAAAGGAAAGAAGCCCGATTAGAATCTTTTCCTTGACTGTAACCCTGACCTTACCTGCCATCTATCGTCACCATTGCATGCCCGATATAAATTGGTTTTGATTTGTGATGTCTTTGACTGGATAAATTACGAAGGGAGGTTTTGGGAGCCTTATATTTTCAGCGAAGGCACATACTGAATTTTGAGGGTAACCTCCCTTCAGTTCCAGTTTTTTGCGAATGATGGCACGCGTCAGGAGATTTTATTAAGATTTAATATCCTTCCTATTTTATTTTGCACGTTACAGCAGTGCAACCATCTCCACAGGGTCCACTTCCACATCCAGATCAGGGTTGTACATGTCGAAGGCATGGATGCCCTGCACCATCCCTTTTACAGGTTTGTTGGCAAGAAGATGGTAGGTGAACACCAAAGGTGTGTCCGGATAGACGTCCTGGATGTACACCATGGCTTCCCTATCATTTATTTCAAAGTTGCTGAAGGTCCCATCCTCCACAAGCTCTTCGAAATCTTCGGATACAAAAGAAAAGCCAACAGGCGCTCTAAGGTCCACAAGCACCATCTTCAGTTTTGCAGCATTGCCCAGGTATTCCAGGCGCAGGGTTGCGGAAATCTGATCGTTTACAGTAATGTTGGTGGTACTGTATGTGATTTCCAGGCTCATCTCAGGAGGCTCGTTGGGATCTGCAATGTCCCAGGGAATGTACTGTGAAGAATAGACCTGATACAAAACAGAGCCCTCACCTGAACTTGTAAGTGTCACGGTTGTAGTCTCGGCAAGATAGGGTCTTAGATCGATAAGATATGTGATGTCCTTGTTCTCTTCAGTGAATACGATTGTATCGATATCATAACTGTTTGCAGAGACAGTAATGCTCATTTCCTCAATATCGATTTCACCTATGGAGGACAAAGCCTGAAATGCCACAACGGTATCCTGTGTGGAGAAGAACCCTCCGAGACCGTTTCTGTGGGCAAGAAGATAGTTTACCGCCTTGTTCACAGTAGTGGAATACCCGCCATGCTTTGAAAGGGCCATGATGGCATAACCTGTGGCTTCGATTATCCTGGGACTTGAATATCTGTATCTCCAGGAGTCGTCTCCGTCCGAGATCATATTGTTATCAGAGGTCCAGTATACTGTTTGGTTCTCCACCTGTTTGAGCCCATCGAGCCTGGACGCGATATTGGTCCTTTGGGTCGCACTTCCGCCTGCATCCTCTAATGCGATTAGGCAAAGTGCAAGTGTGTAAGCATCGTCCCAGTGTTCGTTGATGTTGGTCTCGATATAGGTAAGAGACTTTGTAATCGCGGAATCTGTGGGGTCAAAGCCGGAATACAGAAGTGCCCTGGTGATGTATGCCGTTGTCGCCACCTTCTTGGCTTTTAGAATCGGATTGTTGGTCTCGTAGATTCCCCAGTCAGGGAACTTGTAGGAGCCGTCGGTATTCTGCTGGGATACAAGCCAATCCTGCATGTCCGTGAATATATCATCATCAAGTATGAATCCAGCGTTCCTTGCATCCTGAAAAGTGATAAGTCCCCATGATGTGAGCCATGGATGCACGTCCTGATCTGAAGGGAACCAGACAATGCCCCTGCCCACCCCGTTTTTCGCAGACATAAGGAATGTGAGTTCATGCTGGATGCCCTGGTTCACAATGGTCTCGTACTCAAAGAGCTTTTCATTGGTGCCGTCCATCTGCTGAACTGTATCATAGGCAAGAATATTGATTGAAAGTGTGGACATGGACTGCTCGCCGCAGCCTGAAACGAACCTGATAAAGGTCTCGGCACCGTCCAGGGTTACGGCCTCCATTCCACCTTGCAGTTTTACATAGGCGTTCTCGCTTCCTTCAACCCTTAGAGGATCGAGCTCCACGGCTATGCTAACAGTCTGGTTGTTGTCCAGCTGGCCGTTTTCCACGACATCCTCCCTTTTGCCGTCGGGGTCCACCCTCATCTCTTTTACTATCTTGTCTTCAAGAGTGGCGCTTGAGGCGTTGATTGTGATGTTGTGTTCCCCGACAACCAGGGCTTTTATTACAAAATCAACAGATGAAACACTTGAAGCCTCGACATCTACGTTGGCAACGGAATCGGATAGAAGTTCGAACCATGAATCCTGTGCAAGCTCCACAGTTATAGTGCTTGTGGTGCTCTCGTAGTTGTAAACAAGCACCCTTAATGGGAACTCGTCGTTTCTAATTACGGAAACAGGTATGTCGGGCTCCACAAAGAACTCCTGGAATACTGTTACTTCGGTATTGCCTGTGCCAATCTGTGCATCCTTTGTGGAGGCTATGGCCTCGATTCCCCAGGAGGTTATGGAATCGGGTGTGGTCAGGGTGACGAAGGCCTCGCCGTTCTCATCGGTAATCAGGGCCGGGTTCCAGTACCAGGTCTCAGGGAAGTAGGTTCTCACATGGGTGGGAGCATAGCCGGTGCCGTTTCCGGTAGCTTGGATTTTATTCATAGCTAAGGCAAACGGACCACCCCAAAACTCAGGTTCGCCAGGTGGAGCATCCAGGGCATCATCAATGCCATCCCCATCCATATCTCGCTCAAGGCCGCCGCCCTCAAATGCATCCGCATCCCCGCCATCCGCATCAAACAGTTCAGGGGATTTTGTCTCGGATGTGCTCATATCCTCGGTGAGCACAAACACAGCAGCAGCTGCGAAAAGAAGCGTGATTACAAGAAATAGTGCAACAACGGAAGAAGCCTTGTACTTCATTGCAAGAGCAAATAAACCGAAATAACCAAGGATTGCAAGCAGGGCAATTGCGCCCCAGTAATTGTTAACCCAGTCATTTTTTACCTCTTTGGCGTCATCCTGCGCAGCAGGCCAGGTTGAAAGAATACCGATTTCGTCCTGATCCCCGCTTTTGGGAATCTCATCCTGGGCTTCAACCGGTAAGGGGACTGGTGTTGGGTCGAACACATAGGATATTATCTGATATTGGGGTGTTAAAAATTCCTCCTCCAAACCCCAGAACACATCATCAAAACCTGAAAATCGCTCCGAGATTTCGAAGACCGACATGTCAACAGCGGAGATGCCAATTGCGGAAAGCACACTACCCTGGGAATTGGCAATATGAAATGTGAGCCTGACATCCTCGTTGGGCTTGTAAATGTCCTTGTCTGTTGTGATGTTCACAACCAGCTCTTCGGGAGAGGAGACCAGTAAAAGCACGCTGTCTCTTACCACATCCATGTCCTTTTCTATCTTGTAGACGCGAATCGAGGCGGCAGGGGACATGTCAGGGGTTATGGGGATTTCGAAATCAGCCTCGCCGGAATCTAGTTTCACCCTGCCAGTGGTTACCACAAAACCCTCTGATATTGCATCGTAATAAACATTCTCTGTTGCAGCTGAGCCGGTATAATACACACTGAATTGGGCAGTCTCGCCAATTTCGTACAGGCTCTTGTCTGTTATCACCTTGATTCCATAGGACTCGGCAATGATGATGTCCTTGTGGGCCGATTCGCTGCCCTTGACAACATCGATTGCCATATCGTCCTGTCCGGAATATGAAAATGTGACTTGCGCAATACCCCTGGAATCCGTTGTTTTCTGGAAGGTCTCATCACCCACCTCCACTGTAACCTGGGCATTATCAACGGACTGGCCGTTGGGATACCTGGCTATGATGTAGTACGTGGATTCGGTTCCTGCAAGATTGGTATCGCCAAGTGTTGTTATCTGAATAGGTTCGGTTGCTATGGAAAAAATATGGGTTTCGTACTCATTATGTCCTCCGGAATCTGTAACCGAAATGTTAAGCTCCAGAAGGCCGTTGCCTTCGTTAATATCCAATCCCACCACATATTCCACTGCAGGAAAGGAGAATGAGAACTCACCATTCTCGAGATTACCGATTCTCGTGCCTATCTCCTCCCAAACTCCCCAGTATACATTTGAATCAACGACAACGGTTCCTTCGACTTCCTGTCCAAAGAAGTATTTGGCTGAAACCTTTCCCTCTATAATTTCATCAACAGTGTACCAGGTTTTAGCATCCAGCAGATCGATTTTGAATTTTGGCAGAACATATTTTTCAACTCTTACGGATTTTTCAGCACTTGCATTTCCCACCGTGACCTTGATCTTGTAGGTTCCAAGGGGCAACTGGTCGGAAAGCTCGTAATCCAGGCTTGCTATACCGAATTCGTTTGGCTGAAAGCTCTTTCTGAATATCTTGTTACCATTAGCATCAGTGATCTCGAATTCAGCAGGATTCTGGGAAGCGGAGAGCTCAAAGCCCTCGTAGGTAAGGGTTCTTATGTGCACGGTCTGATCAGGCTGGTAAATGGGTTTGTCAGTGGTAATCAGGATCTTGGTTGTAAAGTCCCCTGATTCGCTGTCCTCCACTTTCACCTTCTGGGAGAGCCTTTCATCACCTACAGTTACCACAAGCTCGGCCTCGCCTTGATAGTGGGGTACTGTAAATGAGGGCTGCACCGTTCCCGAGGAATCGGTCTTACCCGTAAAAAGCTCGTAGGTTTCGTTTTCGGTTTCCAAAGAGACCGTAACATCCATATCGGATGCGGGATCTCCGTTAGAATCAGTTGCCGTTGCAATCAGGGAGGTCTCGTATCCTCCCACCATCCTTGCGGGCATGCAGGCAACCACATTCTCCCTATTGGATAGATAGAGATTATCTGCGTTGTACACTATCATGCCTGCTCCAACTAAGGTTCCAATCAAAATCAGGGTCAGAGCCACCTTCGAATCCATGATTTCACTTCCTTTATTATTAAAAGGATGTTATATGTACATTATAAATATTATATTGACATGTCAATTACATGTCGGGATTTTGGGGGGAAATCGGGATTTGGAATGGATAACAATCCACAACATTTATTAGTTCATTATCGATAACAAGTGAAACGAGGTCAGGGTTTAATGGAAAACATATGGAAGAAGTTGGAGAAAGATCCGATTCTATTGATTCTCGGGATTTTTTTGTGTATGGCAGGGGTCATATTGAGCATTATTGCTCGCAATCTTGAGGTTATACCGTTTCCTGGACCGGGAGGTCCGGGTAGTAATTTAGCTTCAGCCTGGGGATCATTGACTTTGATAGGCAGTATAATGTTTCTGCTTTTCTTTTTGTTACGGTATTCAAAAGTAAGGAGTCAGCCTCACAACCCTTTTAGAACACTGACATTATTGGGGTTCGTCTTCGCCGGGATAAATGTGCTATTTCTCATGATTCTGTATATTGGAATTTACTATTATGATTTGGTAACGAATTATGATTTTATGTGCTGGTTTCTCACTATTTGGATATTGTCATTTATCTTGTCAGTTGCTGTATCAATTGTTTATGTTTTTTTTCATTATCAGAAGAAACCTGTTTATCCTCCAATGAACCCCTGATTCATGCGCATGTTTTTTAATAGCGAGCCCCATTATGTACTTGGGCTGAAAGAAGGGTGCATTATGGCGAAAATTCCTCATCTTACTGTCCAGGAGAGGATAATGCTCCATCTTCTGGGAAAGGCAAGGTACCAGGAGAATTTCGAGGTTCCGTATTCCCTGACCCAGCACGGAATTGCAGAAATTGTAAGAGTTAAGCGCAGCTATGTCTCCACTGCCAACAAGGAGCTGATTCAAAAGTACCTTGTTGTAGCGCGTCTTTCCCATGTCAAGGGCGAGGGAAGAAGAAGACGAGCTTACTTTCTCACTCAGGAAGGCAGAATAAAGGCGCAAAAACTCAAAGAAGATATAGAGAAATTAACTGTCACCTTAATCGATTCCGAAGGGGAAAGGGACGTTGCACTAGGTCGGATAAATTCCGAGATTGATGGAAATCTATCACTTCTGGAGCTTCTTGACAGCATCTCAGATGAAGGGATATTCGATGCTTTCGCTAAGACGCAGGCAAGACCTTCGGGGCATATTGATTTCTCTCAGAAATACCCTGTACCAAGATACTTTTTGGGAAGGGAAAAGGAGCTTGAAGAAATAGAAAAATGGCTGAAGTCCAAGGAATTGAAGGTGCTTTCCCTCTGGGGCATTGCAGGAGTAGGCAAGACAACGCTCATGGCCAAGGTGGCAGGAGATGTTAAAACAAAAGTATTCTGGTACAGGTTCCATGACTGGAGCACTCCAAGAAACATGCTCTCGCGACTTTCCGAGTTTCTGGAAAAGGAGAAAAAGGAGGCTCTCAAGTTATACCTGGAAGAGAACACTGTGATAGATTTCGGGGATATCCAGGCACTCCTTCAAACCCAGCTTGCGAAGATTGAGGCCCTCCTCATCTTCGATGACTTTCACAGGGCCAATGAGTCTGTTCTGCACCTGTTCGAGGCTATATTCGAGGCTCTCGAGGGACTTTCTGCTATCAAGATGGTGCTAATCGGAAGAGAGATGCCCAGGTTCTATGATAGAAGGGATGTACTTGTAAAAAAGCGGGTTTTGGAATATCAACTGGAAGGATTGGACAGAAAATCCAGCCTCAAGCTTCTTGAGATGCGAAATATCGATTCTGCTCATCATGATGAAATCTACGAATGCACAAAAGGGCATCCATTGAGCCTGGAGCTTGTGGAGGCAACGAAGAATGGTTTAGGAAAGAAGAACATGGAGCAGTACCTTTCGGAGGAGGTTCTGAAGAGATTAACTGAATCCGAAAAAAGGCTCTTAAGGTTTGCAAGTGTTTTTAGGTTCCCTGTGCCTTCGGATGCCTATCTTTCAGTTCCCAGGGGTGAAACCGTTGATGATATCACCCACGAGGTTATTGACGATCTTGTGGCAAAGTCATTGATTTTTATGACAGACTCGCACTACGATGTTCATGATGTCATAAGAGAGTTCTTTTACAAGCGACTGTCCCCTGATATAAAATCCCGGTATCATCTAAAGGTTGCAGAGTATTTCGAGGATGAAACGGATGATCTGGCTCTAATCGAGGCCCAGTACCATCATATCAAGGCTAACAATCGGATCATGGCCATAAAACTTGCAGTAAGACACGGGGAGCATCTGATACACAGAGGCTATCTGGAGGAATTTTTGGAAATCTTATCCTCTATTTCCAAGGATAACATACCGTCTCATGAACTGGCCACGCTGCTTCTTCTGGAGGGGGACGTGAGAACAACTTTCGGGGAATGGGATCTGGCCAAGAGCCTGTACGAAAAGGCACTTTTGGCTTCTGATGAAAAGGAGGATAAGGGAGGACGTGCCCAGGCATACTACAAAATCGCGGCTATTTTCTACCGCAAAGGGTCCTTTGACGAGGCCCTGAAACTGAACGATATGAGTCTGAATATCCTAATGGAAATAAAGGAGTTCTCGGAGCTGGCAAAGCTCTACAATAACCTTGGTGTGATTTATTGGAAAAAAGGTGCAATTAATAAGGCAATCGAGAACTACGAAAGGAGTCTTGAGATATCAAACGACCTTGGAGACAAAAGAGGCATTGCTCGGGCGAAGAACAACCTTGGAATAATCTTCTGGGAAAAGGGAGAGCTCGAAGAGGCCAAGAAGTACTACGAGCAGAGTCTTGACCTTGCAACCGAGTTGGGTGACAGGCAGACGGTTGCGATTCTATACGATAACCTCGGGGAAGCCGCAAGAAGAAAAGGGGATATTGCAAGGGCATTGAAGTTCTACAATAAGAGTCTTGAGCTTTCAGAGAAGCTGGGATTTCGATGGCAGATCGCAGAAGTTTACAGGAACATGGGTAAGGTTTACGAGGGTGATGAAGGTAAGAGATATCTTAAGAAGGCATACGAGATGTTCAAAAATCTCGGTGCGGAAAAGGATGCTGAAGAGCTTTCTGGCAAGTTCTGAGGATTTTCCCGCCATCCAAAACCCCCTCCTCCCGCCCAATAACTCCGATTAAAAAAGCATTAATTCGATTTCTCTTCTCTCACCCGCCTTCGTGTCTCCCTTCTTCTCTTCTTTTGATCCTTGGGAGGCACAGCTTCAGGTAGAATGCTTGTTAAGACATACCAGAATAGGGCTGCTGCAAACAGAGTGGCAAGAACAAGGGATCCGTAGTCGGCCCCGGGAACTCCCCACATGAAGGGAAGGAGGATGATATTGTAGGCAGCATGCAGGAAGATTGCCCTGTAAAAGTACTTCAGAACAAGACCCTTTGCGCAGCCAAAGCCTATCATAATTCCTGTGGAGCTGTTGAGAAGACTGAAGTTGAAGGAGAGTATGATTAGACCCAGCATGGTTAATGGGTCGCCAAGAGAGCCCGGGTTATCAAGAAGCAATTTAAAGGAAATCGCGATGATGGACATGGAACCTATACCCAAACCCAGCCCCGCCCCATAGTAAACTGTCACAAACTTTCTATGGTATCTAGGCATGTTAAGAATCACGAGTTTGGCGGATTCTTCAAAGAGAGCGAATAAAATACCGAATACCAGAATCGAAAGATCCAGATGCCCTAAAACGAAATCATCGGATGCCAGGTGGAACACTGTAATTAACATGCCCACAACAAGACCTGCAGAGAAAGCCAGGAACACGTTTTTTTCTTTAAAGAAGCCCTCGTACCTCTTGAGCAGGATATATAATAGAAACACGGCGGGGGCAAAGCCAATAATGCTGGATACCACCATTTCAATGTTCAAAGTATCGGGATAGAATGTCCTTTCGGGTTATTAGGGTTTAGGTCTAAAAAAAATGGGGAACCTCACTGTTTCTTATACCTTTTGGGATTTTCGATCTTCTCGATGTCCTCCGCCAGCTCCTTTAATATTGATTGCCATGAGAATAAAGAGGTGTGATTGAGAATGGACTTTGCCGCTCTTTTTCCCTCCCAGATTGATATCTTGGGCATCTTGGACACATCAAGAGATGTCCATCCCCTCTTGATGCATTTTTTTGCCAGTTTTTGTTTTTCCTTCTCCATACGAGAGGAATAGAATTCCGATGAATGAAAGACACTTCTCACCTCGCATGTATCGTCTCCCTTTGTCTTGGGCTCGGAGTACATCTCCAGAGAATCGATTATTCCCGGGATTTCCTGGTGTATGAAAATATGCAGATAATAAGGGTACTGTCGTGTGAAATTGAGTCTCTTTAGAAGTACGGGATTTTCCGATTTTATAGTATCGAAAAGCTCGTTTACAAACCGCATAGCAAATGCTTCTGACGTGATTTTGACATCCTCGATTTCTATTTCATCGAGGGTCTCTCTTGAAATATTCCATGATTCTCCCTTTATCTCAGAAGGATTCATACCTACCTCCCCCAGATAGATACCTTCATTTCCAATGGAATATTATAGCTGCTGCCCTATAAAAGTTTTTTCCATTTGTATCATTAGATTAATATATTCGGTTC
>CBDVCK010000104.1:0-10769 GCA_965372465.1 uncultured Thermoplasmata archaeon
GTCCTGGAATTTTATCGAGGGTGTTCTTAATGAGGCCACTTTGATGGCAGAGAGGATGTCCTGCCCGAGAAGTTCGGTATCCCGTGTTATAAGCTCGGCCTCCTTCTGAATCTCGCCGTAAATGGGTTGTTTCGACAATTCCTTGAAGATAACATCCACATTTACATTTGCAGATGCCATTGCAGAGATGAAGCTCATGGCACTTGAAATCCTGCGATCGATATCCTTGGCCCTGGCTTTTGCCTTCCCCCCCGGGGATGACAGCATTCCGAAATATACCAGAACAGGAACAAAAATGATCATCATGGCACCGATAACAAAGCCCCAGGAACCCAATTGGATGAACCAGAATATTACTCCTAAAGTGATACCCACGAAAATCATTATAATTAAAATGAGTATCGTGGTCATAAGAACATACGCAATGTATTCATCGGGCCTGATCCTAATATGCGCACTCTGAAGGCTCTCTTCAAGCTTGGGATTGGGTTTATCGCGTCTTTTCACAAAATTTCCAATGGTTCGCCAGCAGAACTGTTGATAGGGTGTCAGTTTTATCTGCTCCACAGCCGCTCCTTTTGGGAGTTTGACAAGATGTGGCCCATAATCTTCAATATAAGCCTCCTCTGTGATCTTTGTTGTAACCATGCCTCTTTTCGAGGTTTCCAAGGCCTTGAATGCATCTCTTACTTCCGGGGACAAAGCGACTCACCTTCTTCTCTTCTTAGCCTCTACTGCCTCCCTCTGGGCTTCAAGGCGATCCATCTTCTCCATTTCCTTATTTATTTCCTCGAACGCAACTTCCGGCTCCTTATAGTAGGAGGAAACCAATGAACCCACATCCCGAAAATTTGTCATGTGTTTTCTGATCATGTAATTTACAATTCCTATTCTCCTTTCCACCTCTTCCCTCATTTCATCAGAGGTCAAACCCTTCATTTCCTGGATCTTATCGTAAAGGAAGCTGTGACCCTTGTATAAGAAGGAATCAGTGGCCTGATCCCATTCGAAAACCGTATTCGTGATCAATTCGTTGGTTTCGGGTTCAAATCCCACGATCTCCACCATCTCCATGATCCGACGCACTACGCTGGAACCCACTCTTGCATGTTTTTGAATAATAACATTATTTAAAGCGGACAGCAGGATTCTCGGACAGTTAATAGGCGGATTCTCAAGCCTGTGGACCATGCTTTTTACTGAATCGGCGTGCATGGTTGCATAGGTAGTGTGCCCAGTGGCCATGGCCTGGAACATGGTGTAGGTCTCCTTACCCCTCACCTCACCCACCATGATGTAGTTAGGTCTTTGCCTCAAAGCTGCCCTGACCAAATCGTACATATCCACTCCGCCCGCAGCCTTGCCGTCTATACCTATTTCTCCGGCCCCTGTCCTTGTAACACCGGGTATCCAATTCTCGTGGGGAAGGTTAATTTCCCTTGTATCCTCGATACTCACTATCTTTGCCGTAGGAGGAATGAACAGCATCAAGGCATTCAGTGTAGCGGTTTTTCCGCTTGCTGTACCACCTGCTATAATCATGGATTCCCCATGCTCCACCGCAATCCAAAGATAAGCAACCATCTCTGGAGATGCGCTGTGAAAATCCAAAAGATCAACAGGAGTGAAGGGTTTTTCCTTAAATCGCCTGATAGTAAAGGATGCGCCTCGGGTGGTAACCTCTTTTGAATAGGTAGCCTGAACCCTGTGCCCCTCGATACTTGTTCCGTCAAGAATCGGCTGCGCAACCGACACCTGCTTCCCGCATCTCTGCCCCAGAAGGATCACAAATGAGTTCAATTCATCCTCATCTTCGAATAATTTAGATGTTTTTATTGATTCGTATTTCTTATGGAATATGAATATCGGGATATTAACACCGTCGCATGAGGTGTCCTCTATATTTATATCCTGAAGCAAGATGTCTATTGGGCCGTATCCCACAAAATCCCGGAGAATATAGTATATCATCTTATCCTCTGTAATGGGATTCATCTTGAGGCCTCTGCTCTTGATCAGGGCTTTCAGGTTCTCTTCAAGGTATTCCTTTCTGTCCTTTTCGCTCATCTCTTCCCAATCATAGCCCAGGGTCAGTGTCAAGGTTTCCTTTAGGTAGTCCATTATTTGTTTTTCCCTTTTTGTGAGCTGGGGTTCTATCCCTTCGTATATATATTCACTTCTATCTTCATTGTATAGGATTCTTGCATAACTGTAAGGTTCATTCACAACATAGTAATCGATTTCCTCGATATTGGGGTCTTTTATCTCAGGGATTTCGGTGAGCACGGAGCCTCTTTCTGTCTCTTTTTCCTGTCTCATACCTTCGGCTAACATCACTTTTATTGGCTGATTGTAGAATCGATTTGCGAAAAAGGCTCGATACCTATCTTTCAGTGACGGGGCTCCTCTATTGACTGATCTTCTTTCCTTTACAGAAGATACCCCTGCTGCAGTTTCGTTTGCCATATTATTCCCCTGATCTGATATTTTAATGCGTATTTCTCAAGCCGCTCTACCGATAAAGGCCTCCAGGAAGGCATGAGAAAGGGACAGTTCCGATACTCTATCGATTATTATTTGAAGTGTATTTCCCGATTGGGTGATATTGTAATCACTTCCAGCGGCCAGACCTGCATTTGATAGGGTGTCGTCGTAGTAATCGTTCCATGCATTCGCATACCTGGTATAAACATTTAAGGTCACTCTGCTGTTTGTGCTCGTGATATTCGAATATATCCATCTGTCGGTATACCAAAGATGCGTGCTTACCTTCTCGGAGCGAGCACCTGCAATACTGTCATCCGAGTCATGGTAAAGGGAAATCAATGTTAATGTAAGCTTTGTGTTATCCCCTTCCTTCACAACGTGAAATTCGGGTTCATTGTTCACGATCTCTCCCCTGCTCTGGGAGATCAGGACGGCTCCATTTTCATAGACGAGGGTCTGTCTAACATAGAACCGGTTGTAAACTGCAAGGTCAATGCTTCCTGAGGAGTTCTCATATATGTCCTCACCGTTATCCTCGAAGGTAAGGTTAAAGAACCCTGAACTGAGTCTTAAGGAAAGTTGACCCTGTGTCTCCCTCTCGAACATGGGTACTCCGTCCGCTCCCAAATCGATGGATGTGTCCTTTGTTTCGATCCTGTTATCAGAAGATATCTGCTCGTCTATCGTTTCCTTCAATTTATTGAACTGGCCAAAGGCTTGCCTCATATGGGTTTCCTCGTTGTCCTCCATCATGATAGGCACCCAATACATGATAAATATTGAAATAAATGCCAGGAAGACCATTAGGCCCATAATGGTACCTATTACTGCTGCAACACCATCACAATCTTCTTTGAATTGCCTTATAGTCTCATCTCCTTTGATTTTATTCCTACCCAATTAAGTGTGCATCTGATAAAGAACTGTATCCATTCAATGGAGCCATAAGCATCCAATAGTCTCAGGAGATATCTCCTCTTTTATATGTTATATTGTATTTATAACTGTCGATATGGTTACTGGGTATCGATTCGTTTCCTAGATGTATTTTAACGGCGCGTTTACGAGCCTAAATCCGCATCACCTATTGCAATTGAATAAATGTCCATTTCACCACCAAGTCGGAACAGATTGTCCACTGTGAACCTCATCCAATCGCTTGCTCTTCCAAGGTTTCGGTAGTAATATATCAGGCCACCGGAAAAACTCTGTCCTTGAGATTCTCCTGTTGTGGCTATTGCAATATCATCCTCGATTGCACCATCGATATTACCTACACTAACGGCGGTAATGACATGGTTACTTGGATTGGGTAAAGTGCCTGTTATACTTCCAAATGAATCCCAGTCACTACCTCCATCGTTGTTTCTATACCAATAAAGAGAACTGTCCCATCCCGCTACCACGTCTAAATAGGTGAGGCCATCGATGTTTCCAATGTCCACATAAACATTGTGAGCTCCACCTTGTGTATTAATTGTACTTTCATCCCAGGAACCTGCGGAAATATCACTGTCGTCATTCAAATAGCGATAAATGTCGCCATCAGCATCACCAACCACAATATCCAGGTATGGATCTTCAGTACCAGGTATATCATAGTCTTCCTCAAGATAACCGATTGCAACGCTCATCACTGTACCCGGACTACCAAGGTTTATTGTGGTCCAACCACCGCCTCCCACCCTTGGGTTCTGAAGTATTCTCACTCCAAAGGATCCCCCAACTACTACATCACCGTCGCCGTCGTTGTCCAAGTCTCCAATCTCGATGGCATGACCCACAGAAACCGAGCCGCCTAAAGATGCAATCGTTGCTGTCAGATCCCAGAATCCATCGTTTCTGTAGTAATAAACGTCCCCGCCGCTTGTTCCGATTACGACATCATACGGTTTGTTCCATCCCACTTCATAGACCTGGCCGGTTGCAACAGAATTGATCTCATCGCTGAAATAATCGATTTCGACTTCATCAAAGTAACCCCCGCCAAGGTTCTCCCAAATTGATAGAGTCGGGTTATTATCACCTGCTCGACCGGTTACGATTTCTCTATCGCTGTCCCCGTCCAAGTCCTCGAAGGCAACAGACCAGATCTCTCCCATATAGTCGGTTTGCCCATTGGAACCCGGGGAATATGCGTATAGATATTTCTCAAAGTAACCGTTCTGGTTCTCATAGAAATGGCCATGATATTTGTCGCTCCAGGTGCCGCCTCCTGCATGCTCGTGTCCGTTCACTATGTCCATAATTGAAGAAGGAGATTCGATTACGATCTGTTTGGCAAGATATGCGAATTCTTCATTTGCATCGCTAAAACCTGTGATTATTATTGTGTATGCCACCTTCCCCATGAGCCACGGGTCCTTGTCGGCACGCAACAGATCTACTGCAACAATGTAATGTGTGTCACCTAATCCATCAACATGCGTGGATATCGGTCCTACTGCGCCTGAGTTTGGAGGATTGGAGACCATATGATTGCCCCAGAAATCTTGGATTTCCAAATTTGTAAAGGATGCAGAACTTGCGGAACCTGTATCGTACGTGATTATCTCAACATAAACCACCTCGGTGTTCTGGAATGTATGATAATCGCTCGCTGGACCCTGAATACCATCATCGGGTATTTTATCCGCCGGGGAAGTGTCAATAATGGGAACACCTGGAATATAATCCACATCATACCAGTTATTCAGATATGCATAGAAATCAGGGTTATCACTGTCGGTCACCACGATCCATGATTCCGTCATAAAGTAATCATCCGTGGTATCTTTAAGATAAATATAAACGTCAAAGTACTCGGCATTGGTCCCCGCAGGGAATTGATTTGGACCAGGTCCGGTGTTATCATCAATATAATCATATAATAGCTCTGTCGAGAACGAAAGGTTGAAGAACCAGTATCCTGCCATGACACCATCATATTGGAATTTGAGATCATCCGGTAGATAGGGTGCTCCGATGATTTCGCCTGTAGTCCTGCTAGTCAGTCTAAAGAGGTTCATCTTCTCGGTATTGGTTATCACATTGCTCCCTACCTTCACGTGGCAAAATGCATCCTTAGAATCGAAGAGCTCGAATACCTGGACCGTCTTATTGGAGGTCTTGTTGTTGGTGATTACGAAACCCTGGTCGTGGGCAATCCAGGCAACCATCTTTTGAAGGGCTGTGGGCTTCGTCACCTCTCCGCCAGTTTCATCGTACATAACCAGTAATCGAATCGTGTCAGTAGCCACTATCCCTCCAGTAGTGTTGAGAGCGTCAATGTCCACTGCAAAGGTCTGGGATTCAGTCACTATTGGTACCGAAAACGGGTTTGGATACCTGAAATAATTCTCATAGATCCGGTCCATATAGTAGGGTGTACCTCCCCACCAGAAGCGAACCTGCGTAATTTTGTCCTCCGCGCGGGAGCCGTTATTGGCATATGCGGAGAACCACACCTGGCTTCCCATACTGACGGCATTGGGATTCGCCATGCCAAAAACTGTGGGATTTTGCTCATCTCCAGGTCCTGCCTCAAGTCCCACCTCGATCTGGAAGGTTTTAATAACCGAATTTCCGGTGGTATCGTAGGCTACAATTGTTACATTATAAAATCCAGTTGCATTAATTGCATTGATAAAGCTCATATTTATGTAAATTCTATCTTCATCAGAATCGGTCATATTCACCCAGGTCATGTTGGTATTCAGCTCACTCACATTGATGCTGACCTGTATGATGTCATTTATACCATCGTCATCCCATATCCATGCATATATTGTTACATTGGTATTATTTAATGCTGGATCCGGTTCGTACCCGGTTTCGATTATGATAGGTTTATTGGAAGTAACAAGTAACAGGTGGCTTAAATTGGCTTGGTTGCCGTCCCGGTCCATTATCGTGAAGTTAAGGGTGTAAATCCCTGTATCACTCACATTGATCATCATTTCATATGAGTATGTGCCATTCCTGTTGTAATCCGTCATGTCCACCCAATAGGCTTGGGACTGGTTGAGGGATTGATTCAACTGTACAATATCCACTGTAACATTTGCTATGTCCATATAACCATTGGGATCCATTACATTGGCGAAAATCTGAATCTGGCTTCCATTCCTACCCACCTGGGGATTTGTCCAGACATTTAAAAATTTAGGTCTGTAGGGTAGTATGGTAAGGTTCAACGTGGAGTTTGCCATATTGCCACCCATGTCAGTTGCCTGGAACCTGATCATGTATGTACCCGCCTCTTCATCAACCAACGTAAATGCCATGAAGTTACCATCCCAGTTTGGATCGGTCATATTGATCCATCCGTTGGAGAAGCTGAGGTTTCGGTCCAATTCCGCGATATTCACCCGAACAGAGCCTGTGAAATTGATATCCTCGTACCCGTCAAGATCCATTACTCTCGCAAAGATCTGCAGCTGGGAGTTGTTATCGGGAAAGTGCGGGTCCGTCCATCTCTCGAGAATGACTGGTGGGAATCTGGTATACACCCATACTTTCCCCATAGCTGTGACATTGTTCCCCTCAAGGTCTCTTGCCTCAAAGGTTAAATTCTTATTACCTCCTGAAACCACATCTATGGTGAGTAAAGATGTTTCAAATACCCCATCCTCCTCAGGATCGGTCATATTTATGACATTCGGCGCTCCTGCGGGATCCGTTAAATTACCAACATTAACCCTGACATAATCTATGTCATCGTAACCGTCAGGATCGCTAACCTCTGCAAACACGGTGATGGTTTCTTCGTCCTTTCCGGTTGGGTCCACAGTCCAGGTTTTTGCGATAACTGGCTTGAACTTCTTTATATTAATTTTTAGATAAGCATTGTCCTGAAGGCCAGTGATATCCACAGCATTGAAGGAAACATTGTATAAATCACCCCTAAAGACATCCACAGTTGTAGTGTACTCGAAGATTCCATCCCGTTCAGGATCTGTCATATTTACTACAGCAGATGCACCCAGTGACGTTGCATTAATACTAACATAATCAATATTATCGTAACCATCCAGATCCTCGACCCGGGCTTTGATGATGATATCTGTTCCGTTTACCCCGACTTCAGGAATGGACCATCTTTCAAGTATCCTGGGATTGTTTAATACTGTGTAGGTAACATCCACAACTATTCTCCCTCTATCAATAAGCCCTGCGGTGTCCCTTGCACTAATGGTTATGGTATAGGTTCCTGTTCCCTTGTCTATGGTTATGGAGCCTTTGAAAACTCCAGAGTCTAGTGTGCTTGAGACCTCCTGGAAATTCACAACACTATATGTCTTGTTTAAAGCGCTTATATTTGCATAAATAGATCCTGGAGCGCTTATATCGCTGAATCCATCAGGATCTCTTACTTTTACATATAAATTGAGCGTGGTGGCATTGGCAGCAGGGTCTGGAAAATACCATCTTTCCATTATTATCGGAGCATCGTTTGCGCCTGCTCCCAGCAGTTTACCGGATGCAATAATTTGGCTGAAAGTCGTGTCAATAATCCTCAGCTCCAAATCATCAGCTGAAGTAACACCCGTGAAATAATATGTCCAATGCTCCCCGGCTGACCAAACATCATCACCTGATAAACCGTAGCCAAAAGGATTGTCAGCATCTCCTGTAGTACTTTTGATATTCAACTCCCTCACATCCTGGCTTGGCAATCCCTGGTTCTTGTAAATATAAATCTTAGTGGATGCTTCCGGTAAATCCTCTCCGCTCGTATGGGTCAGGTTTATCCTGCCGCCTGTTGCATCCAAATCGATTGAGCCGTCAACGTCTGCATATGTGCCTTCATTTGGGGTGGGTAGATTCCACACAAATGCGAATATCGCTGCAAATAATACCACTGTAATGGACAATATAAGGATATCCCCTATTATATCGGACACACCGTGCTTATCCCATACTATTTTTTTTCTCACAATCTTTCTCATACTTGGGCCTCCTCTTTTGATTGGATAATTCTCGGGAAGATTATATTATACCAACTAGTTTTAATAATCAGGTTTCTAATTCCTTCTATCAATAAAGGGATATATAAGAGTTATATGGTTATAACCATGTTTCACACCATATAATACATCTATAATAACTCAATGGGGCCCGTATCTTTTTTGATAATTGACTATCTAATTCTTCTCTTTAAAAACTCGAAAATACCCTTGATCTTCTCGTCTGAAGCCCCGTAATCGCCGCGATTGAATTCGTCTTCTGCCTCAGTGATAATGTCCTCATATTGCGAGAGGTCTTCCCCTCTATCTTTAAGACTGGCTACCTCATCCTTTGCTGAATTTATCATATCCAATGAATGTTTATGGCGCTCTCTGATGTTTATTGCCATTTCTTTCGATTCCTTTGATAATTGGGTTGCTTTTTCAAATTCATGGTTTTTTAGGGCTTCTTTTGCCAAATTTAGGGCTTTTTCGGCTTCGTATGCCGAAAAACCCCAGCCCTTGACCTCCTCAATCTTTTCCTCGGCTAAATCAACATGATATTTTGAATCTTTATAACCGGATAAAAAGGTTGATATTTCCTTTTGGCTTTTTTTGGCGATTTTGCAGGCCGTCTCGAACTTTTCCTCTGAAAGCAGTATCTTGGCCTCATCCAATTTTGATTGGGTTTTTATGTTTGCACCCAAGACATCTGCATCCCTCACCACTTTTTCCAATGATGTTATGGCCTCGAATGCCTTGTTATAGCGCTCTTTGAGGTTTGTGACTTCCTCATACAATTTCTGAGCTTTTTTAAGGTTTGACTCGATTTTTTCTTTTAACATCCCCTCTTCAATCTCATTCAACCTCACCTGGAATTTTTTTAAGGTTGGAAGATGAGAATTGAAATCCGCTATTCTCCGAAGCATAGCCCCGGTTTGTGCTAAAAGAGTGGACAGTGTACCAAATTTTTTAAGCGTGTCCTCTGCTATTTTAAGACCTACACGAGCCGCCTTCAAACCGTTTTTATAGGACTTTACCCCTTCTTTTAGGGAGGTTTGCGCCTCCTTTAAAAATTTCTCGATACCCGATGTATCAAGGTTCTTTGCCTTCATTTTCTTGATATTTTCATTTAGCTTCGAAATCCTGGCTTCAAGTTTTTTCTTGATTCCCTTGGCATAGGCCCGTTTTGCACTCTTTTTTGCCTCCTCTATCCCTTTTTTTGCCACATGGAACTTCCGGTTCTTTATAGCCTTTTTGGCATCCTTGTACAGTCCTTCAGCTTCCGAGGTGTCGATAGCTTTCTTTTTGATCTTGATTATAAGTTCCTTTGCCGAAGCCAGCTCTTCTCGGATCTCTTTCTTCTTACTCCCCCTCAAAGGCAAGATTTCCCCTCTGGCGTGAATGAACGTGGTACGATAAGTAGGTTTCGACTACGAGATGAGGGTAAAAACCTATTTATCCCGTGGGTTCCATACTTTTATTGATGGATAAGAAGGTAGCCGTGTCCTGGTTAAGTTTGGCGCTATTGACAAGCCTTATCGTGATCATCATTGAGATGCCCACACCTATATTGGCACAAACAATCTATGTGGATGATGATTATGCTGTGGAGGATGCCACGCATAAGAAGACGATACAGGCAGGAGTGGATAATGCGACGCCTGGGGATACTGTGCTTGTGTTTAATGGAACCTATTATGAGGATGTTTATATCAATAAAACAATAAAATTAACAGGGGAAAATAGAGATAATACGAAAATCAACGCCTCCGACATTGGAATTCTTGTAAATAATACAAATTATGTTAATATTTCTGGATTTACCGTTGAAGATGGAAATGATATAGGCATTAAATTAAACTGTTCTAATAATTCAAAAGTAACTGATATAACAGTTTCTAATTATACAAACGGGATTGAAATTAGATTTTCGAAATCAAATATATTTTCTAATTGCTCGTCGTTCTCGAATACTGATTATGGGATTTTTATTTATGAATCTCATAATATAACAGTATATAATAACACATTCAATAACAACAAATATGGAATAGGTACAAGATTTAGCAATTATGTCTTTATTAACCAGAATAATGTTTCTAATAGTTCATGGCGTGGTATATTTATATTACAGTCATTTAATAATAATATTTATAATAACACTCTTTATAATAATAATGGAAATATAGGATCAAGCTATTCTGATTTTGTAACGATATTCAATAATACAATCCTTTCAGATGGGTGGGGTATTGATATATTTAGTGATAGTAATTATGTAACTATATCATCTAATCTCATAAATGTAAGTGACATTGGTTTACTTATTGATGGCGGAATTGGAAACATAAT
>CBDVCK010000105.1:0-10748 GCA_965372465.1 uncultured Thermoplasmata archaeon
CTTTTTCAGCCTTTTTTCAATTCTTTCTTTTAAAGAAGTATCCAACTTCTCCAGCAAATCTTAAATATCCCCAAAACCATTCAGCTCCAGCTTTGGAAGGGAACCATATAAGAGAGTTCTCGGAAGGGCTGATAACAGGAGGGTAATAAAATGATGAGAAGAATTTCAAGTTTTCTTTTGTGTCTAGGAATAATAACTACATTATTAGCTGCAACATTGACAGCTAATGTCGGTGCGAGTGAAACCTGCCCAGATGGTTTAATTGCCTACTGGAGACTAGATGATGAGGATGGAACAGAAGCTTTAGATTCTATAGGAAACAACCATGGGACTTTGGTAAATGACCCCGAATGGACAACAACAGGACAAGTCAACGGTGCTTTGGACTTTAATGGACAAAATCAAATTGTTGATGTGGGGACTTCAATTGCATCAACAAGTTTAAATGAACTGACCCTGGAAGCATGGGTGTTTTTTGAGGGAACCCTACATCCGATTGCCAATAATATGATCATTTCAAAACATACCTGGTATTCTGATTCTGGTAGAGTGTTTTGGATGGGTATAGAAACTAATAAAAGGCTTGAAGCAAAGTTTTGGTATGACTCCTCAAATGGTCATGTGCATCTTTCAGATCCTGAAGACTTTCCCACCGATCAATGGGTTCACGTCGCTGCTGTTTGGAATAATGGAAATGCATATCTTTATAGAGACGGGGTTTTGGTTAATTCTGCATCAGGTGGACAGCCATTAACAAATGATCAAGATACTGAGGTGACTATTGGAAGTGTCTACGGTGCTTCAGATACATATTCCTTTAACGGTCCAATTGATGAAGTTGCAGTTTGGGGAAAAGCGTTATCTGAAGATGATATTCTATTACATTACACAAATGGACTCATTGGAAAGGACTATTGTTACGATCCTTTAGACGATTCTATCCAGGACTTATTCAAGGAGATCCAAGACATAAATCTTCCAGATGGATCAGAAAATAGCCTCCTAGCAAAGTTAAATGCTGCACTCGAAAGTATAGATAATGGTGATGAGAATGCGGCTATAAATATTCTGAATGCTTTCATTAACGCGGTTCAAGCTCAGAGTGGCAAGAAGCTTACAGCAGAACAAGCGAATGCTTTGATTGCAACTGCCGAGGACATATTGAACACGATTGCGATAGGTTAAACCTATTTGGATTCTATATTATCTCATGAGGTATAACCTGCACAATTTGAATTATATTACTCTTGTGGGATTCGTGGATGGTGTAACCTACAAACCCTCCTCTCTTGTTTTTAATAAAATTTGATGAAGAAGGCATGAGGATATTAAAGATGAGCCGTGCATAAATCCCTTGAAGCCCAAATCTTAAATATCCACAAACCCATCCTGCTTTGCCTTTGGAAGGGAACCATTTAAGCATGTTCTCGGAAGGGCCAATGGAGGGAGACGAATATGAAAAGTAATTATTCATCAAATAGGATTTTGATTGTTTTGATTGTATCAATGATGGTTCTCACAGGGATTGCTGCATTTGCATCCCACTCTGTAGACGCTGCCTATCATGAACCATTTGATACAGATGTATTCAGCACAGGCGATTGGACAAGAAGCGATTCCTCGGTCACAATAGATGAAACAAACGGATGGCTGCATATGGGACCAGACGGAAACTATGATGATTTTGCTGAAAAGACAGTGAGTTATTCACTTCCGATCATCCTAGAAACCCGTTGGAGATTGGTAAGCGGAGGAAGAGATTACAGGCTTCCCTGGCTCGTCCTTTTATTTGATTCAGGTGGAAGCAGTCACGATATGTATATGAGCTATCTTCCGGACGCTAATACTGTATTAGGTGGATGGAATTTCAATGGATGGACATTGATCACTGAGAACGGCCCATCTGGAGAGAATGTATGGTGTACAATAAGGGCTGAAATCCGCTCTGATGGAGGAGAACTTCAGGCAAAGAATGAAGGCGATACAACCTTTGCTACAATAACAAGCAGGACCTGGTCTATTCCGGATACCCTTGTAAAGATCAGATACGAACAGCCGTGGGATTCGGTTTGCGATGTTGATTATCTCAGTATTCAGACATCCCCTGAAGCAACAATCGACATCGACCCTGACACTCTGAACCTCAAGTCCAAGGGCAAGTGGATCACGTGCTACATCGATCTTCCAGAAGGCTATAACGTAAACAATATCGATATCGGCTCAATATTGCTTGAGGATACCATCCCTGCGGAATGGGGTGACATCCAGGGCGACATATTGATGGTCAAGTTCCACAGAAATGAAGTTGAGGACATGCTCTTCGTTGGAGCCTACAACCTCAAGGTAACCGGAGAATTGACAGACGGCACTCCCTTCGAAGGTTACAGCGACGAGATCAGGGTTATCAATCCACCATAAATTCATCATGTCCCCAACCCTTCCTTGTTAAATATTCGATATTCAGTATTTTTTTACATAGGATATTTATCAGTTAGCGCTCTTCATAATGAACAGTCATCCGGATAAAGAGCGCGTTATCGCATAATCGCGGCTATCTGACCCGATAAATTTTCCTCCTGGGATTGGGGGCGCTTACCTTATAAAAATATTGGTCAGATCATGAAGTTGCCCATTCAATTTCAAGCTCGTGGGTTAATTTAACGATATATTACCTATGAAGTTTGGAATGTTTCATAAAATATTCTAATCTCTAATGATATCGTAATAATTCTTACGGAAAACATAAATATTCTAATCTTTATTCATACTCCACATGCGGAGGGAGCCCAGGGAATGTATGGAAAAGAATCTCAGATTCGGAAAAGTCGTAAATTATAGTTGCATCGTTTTTTCCCATAGTTCTCTTGGCTTACCATCGTAAGATAAGGAGGAAAAGAAAATGAAATTGTCAAGAGCAATACTGTGTGTATTGATAGTATTTTTACTTGTGAGCATGACCATACCCATGGCTACCGCGAAAAAACCGGATAATCCCGGTGGTGGTGGTGGCAAAGATGAGCCTCCCGCTAATCCAGTCATAGCAGTCGTGACGCCCACTGGTAGAGGTTGGAACTCCCTCGTTGTGATGAACGCCGATGGCTCGAATAAGGTTGAGGTGCTCGAGGGGTTTCATCTTGATACCCCATCCTGGTCTCCGGATGGGTCGAGTATCGCGTTCTCGGAATACTACGATGAGCTCTGGACGATCGATGTCGTCCTCGACGAAGACCTCGTGCCAATAGGGGAGAACAAGATCTTTTTGCTGGACAGGATGCAGGGAAGTCCTGAGTGGTCGCCAGGGGGGCCGTATGCCGATCACATCCTGATTACCAGGTATCCTGAGGCAGGTTACGCTCACTCCCTCGAGGTGGTTCCCGCGGAGCCAGGCGGTGAACCGATAACAGTGTATACAGACCCCGAAGTGACCCTCTGGAACGCGGTCTGGAGCCCGGGCGGGGACAGGATTGCGGTCGCAGAGTCGAAGGGCGGTGTTTATGGGTTTGCGATTCTCGATTACGATGACGCCACCGATGGATTCGTCAAGACCGTATCCCACGATTTACCAGCATGGCCCAACTGTATGGATTGGGCACGCAACCGCGCCCAGGACGAGATTGCTTACAGTATAAGATACAAAGTACGCAACAAGTATGTTCACGAGGTGTGGACGGTAGATAGCGAGGATGGTAACCCCACGCTCCTCTTCGAGGGCGATCACCCCACCTGGTCGCCGGAGGATAAGCTTTGCTTCGAGTACACAGGTCTAATGGTGCACGACTTTGGAACAGGAGAGAGCGAGCAGATCAGCAAGTGGGGGTACGATCCCGACTGGAGTAGGTCTTAAGTTGTCAAGAACCTACGCAACTCATACCTCACAGAATCCAAGTTTGCGAGTTTGGTAATCTCAGAATTCAGCTCCGATCAAACCGCGCAGTGAGCAAATTTAGAATAAATTTGGGAGCTAGTGCTCTTGTGGAGCACGCTGGGGCGGATGGTATGGACCTCCTGAAAAAAAGAGCCGTGCACAAAGCCCAAGGTTCTCCCGATATCCCTGGCTCCCGTAATCCAAAAGGTTGAGCCCAATAAGAACTACCGGGATTCGGAGTTCTTACAGACGGTGAGGTTACTTAAAAGGTATGGGTATATGGGAGAATAGGTCCACTCAACAAAAGTCTTAAAAAGTAAAAAATATATTACCCCTTTGTATTAAAATAGGAGGTGATAGCACGCGAAAAGAACAGAAAGCACCTGAATGGTTTCGCCAAATGGAATTCACAATCCCTGATAAAAAAGGGAACCATTCTGCCCATTGCGGCAGCGGATGTGGTGGAGCGTGTGGCGTCCACAAAAAGTGACCAGATAATAAAAGAGATGGAATTAATTATCAAAACTAAGGATATGGTCGTAAATATGCCATATCCTCCTTCTTCTTTTAATGATGAACCCTTTATTCCAGCCTATGGAGCCAAATTGAAAAATACTAAAAAGAACGAGGGAGCCGACACGGTAGGGGCTATGGATCTGAATCCTAGCCTTGCTTATAATAGAACATTGGGGGAGATAATCGAGAGATTCTGCCAGATGTACCCAGCAGATGAGAAACAAATGATATTTGACCACTATTCGAAATTAAAGGACAAAGCCCTTGACCCGGCAATGCTATTTCCGTTTGAGGCCCTAACTCCTGAGATTTATGAAATGGATTCCAAGTGGGTGATGGCTGAAAGATATGGAACGAAAGAAAAAAAACTAGTGCCATCCAGACTGACTTATCTTTATCATGATGAATATGATCCCAATTTTGATTCAATAAGAACAACCAATGGAACGGCATTTGGATATAACTACGAGGAAGCAGTGTTTCGTGGATTCTGTGAGGTTCTGGAGAGAGATGCCTTTCTCATAAATTATCTAACTGAAACAACCCCACCGAGAATCGACATTTCTAAGTTTTCTAATAACAAGATAGATAGGCTGATAGAGTATTTTTCAAGATATAACCTTGAAATTAATATATTTGACATTTCACTTGAATTTACACCAATGGTGACCATGGCTATAATTATTGATAGATCAGGAATAGGCCCCTCGGTCGGCATTGGAACGGCATGTGGGTTAAATTACGAAAAAATTATTGTCAAAGCAATACTGGAAGCGCAGCAGATAAGATTATTTTCAAGGAGGGCGAAATTGGAGGGAGACGAAAGTGCTTCGAACGATTCCTTAAAAGAGAGGGCTTCGATGTGGTATGGAAAGGAGAACCTCAAAAGAATCAATTTCTTTCTCAAATCGGATAAATATATCCAAATAAATCAAATCAAGAACGGGAGGGAGAATATCTTAAAAGAATTTCCATACGACATATTTATATGCGACTTAAGTTTGAATGATATGGGAGATTGGAGGGTTGTCAAGGTGATTATCCCAGAATGCTTACCGCTTTATTTCGATGATAGTTATATTCCAATAAACATTAAGAGACTGAAACAGTATCTGGGAGATAAGAAATTAAACCAAATTCCACATCCTTTCATCTGAGGGTAATATATGACAGAAGAAATAGATTACAGGTATGTAGTCCACTATAAAACCTATCCAAGATTTGAAAGGATTCCTTTAAAGGGCCATTCACCGGATACTCCCATTCATAGACTCATTAAAAACCGCAGGACAAGAAGAGAGTCGTCAAGGGAAAAGCTCACTTTGGAATTGCTCCATCCATTAATCGTAATGGCAGCAGGTAGAACGGGTACAATTGAGGACGAAGAAGATTTTAGAGCGTATCCCTCTGCGGGAGCCAGGTATCCTTTGGAATTATACCTATTTGCGTTCGAGGTGCAAAATATGGATCCAGGTATCTCTCATTTTTCTCCGTATGATAATTCATTGGAAATACTCTGGAAAGGTGATTTAAGATCGGAAATCATAAACAACTTTGAACAAGAGGACCATCCTTTTCTAAAAGAATCCAAAGCGTTTATTGCTATCTCAACGATAGAGGAGCGAACCACTTTCAAATATGGTGAAGAGGGGAAGGATTTCCCTCTAATAGAAGCAGGGTACCTAGGTGCTAATTTGGTATACCTGTTGGAAGATGCAGGATACAACACTGTTATTTTGGGAACACAGTGGTGTCATAAGGAGCTCGAGAAACTGCTGGATTTAAATCCAGAGAAGGAAAAAGTAATTTCATCAATTGCAATTCTATAATAGGAGGAATAACGGATTGACCGATGAAAAATGGCATTTGGAATGGCACTGGGATAAAGAAAAAGATTTGTTAGTGATTCATGTTTTTCCGCACAGAACATTTCTAATACAATCAGACCAGATATGTGATGCTGTAATCCCTTTTCTAGCAGGACTCATGTGCTTCAATGTGATACTAGGTCAGGATAATAAAAAAAAAGTTCATGTGGAGTCCAAGGATCCTCTACCACAAGACCTAGAAAATCTTTCAAATCACTTGAAGGAAATCAGTAAGGAAAAATTTACATTGCAATTCAATAATCTAAGCCCTATTGTTAGTATCCCACAATCTACCCAGAAGGTTCTGTTATTCTCCGGTGGAAAGGATTCGCTTTGGCAGTTAAATTATCTTAAAAAAAATAATAAAGCTTCAGATTTAGTTTTACTATACATATCAGGAACGACAATTGCAGGAGAATATCTCCAGGAATTGGCAGTAGTAAAGAAATTAACAAAAGGAATGGAACTCAAGGTCGTATCCCTTGAAAGTTTTGATTATTCCTCCATCGGATTAGATTTCAAATACAGACCGAGGTGGAGATCACTAATCTTAATAGGAATAGCAAGAATGTTTTCCAATGATATCTGGACAGGTATATCACATAATAAGAGGTTTATAACAGGAGAAGACAAAGTCGCAGATGATGACCTTAACTTTTTTTCAGAGCAGCCCACACCCCTTCAAATCCTTGCAGATTTATTAAAAACTGACATATGGCTCTCACCCCCAGAATCTTATTGTTATTTTGACTTGGATCATGAAAAATATCTCTACAGAAGTTGCTATTCACCTGATGTTGTATGTTTACCTGAAACCGATTTTATAAATTCTTGCTGGAAGTGCAGGACCCTTCATATTTACAACAAAATTGGAAAAGGAGATAAATTAACGGAAGAAGAGGATGCATTTGCAGAAAGTGATGATTGGCCAGGAGATATTGAAGAAGAAATAAGCAAGAATGCAAAAAAAATAGAAATTTGTAAACCTGTTTGCATCAAAGGAAAGAGGTGAAAATAAATGAAAATTTGTGATATATGTGAAGAAGAGCATTCGGAGGAAACGCTCTCTTGTTCTGTGTGTCAAAAGGTCGTGGGTAAGTATCAAAATGATCCAGATTATCCCATGGAAGAAGTACGAAAAGCATTACATGATGCTTTCTATCGTAAAGAAAAAGAAGAAAATGTAAACTATTTTAGATGTGCTTATACTGGAATGATCGGAAGATTTCATACTGGTTCAGAAACACTTGGAACATCAAAGCATGCATTGATATTGAACTTAGATCACGTAAATCCGAAAGGTGAAGAACTTGCAGTTTCACTTAACATAATAAATAAAATGAAAACAGATGTTCCTTATGAGGATTTTAAAAAACTAGTTATAACTCTTGGAGAGTATTTTAAAGAGAAAAATGAAAATACTTCTTCGAAACTTGAAGCTGAACTTTTAGAATATAATAATAAAACCCATCAAATTCAAAATAAATTATTTCAGTAAAAAGTGTGGGAGAGGGAATAATCCCTCTTTAATGTTCCAAGTTACTATGGAGAACATCCTGTCCCACAAAGGACACAGTTGTTTTTGAATCTATATAAATTTACCACCGCTCCGAGCAGGGAACTCGGCGCAGAGTGAGCAAATTTAGAATAAATTTGCGCGTTAGTGCTCTGAAAGAACACACAGTGAGGAAAATGCAAAGCATTTTACGAGCTAGTGCAGAGCGAAGCGATGCACGCAGGCGGAAGGTATGGAGAGCCGTGCACAAAGCTCAAGAGACCACCGATATCCTCGATTGAGCCCTGCCCGCAAAAACCACCCCCACTTGTCTTTGGCTTAAGACGATATCGCTGTCAAGCATAACCAAAGACTTAATGCTATAAAATTTGTGTCCAGAGCATCAAACACGCAGATGGCACAACAAACTTGAGAGGTGGCAGCAGGAAATATGATTCAGTTTCAAAAATAATTCACGCCAACGATTTCCAAAACATTTTTATATCATTGGGAACATTGGGAACGATGGGAACATTAGGAACATTGGGAACATTCGGAGATGTTGGGAATGAAGGGAAACAAAAGGAAAGTTTTGAAATTCGAAACAGACCCGTTTTACCTCTATCCAGTCAAGGAGGATATGATAGATCGGCTGTTCGTGAACAGAGAGGAAGAGATCAACATCGCAAGGGGTATAATGGGGATGAGGTTCAAGGAGACAGCTGAGATATGCGCTGTCGTGGGGGGAATCGGGGTGGGAAAGAGCTCAACCCTGTATTATATAACAAATATAGCAAAACAGAGTGGCTACAGTGCAGAATTTTACGATAATCCTGACGATTTCTATTTGGAAGCCAAAAAGGTCAAGAAGAATGTAATAAGCATAATAGATAATGTTGATAAACTAGATGATGAGAACGCTCGCAAATACTACAATTTTGTAGAGAAACATGTGGGCAAGCTTGGAGGTATAATATTTTTCAGTGATAATTACAGTAGAGACAAAAAGACTTTAAAGTTACGAAATTTCACTGTATCCCAGAATATCTCTCTTCCAAAGGGCTTAAGCAGGGAAAAGTTAAGGTATTTTCTCGAAGAGCGTATGAAAAACTGTTTGGAGAAAGGAAGTAAATTGGTTTTTCCATTTGATGATGATGCCCTGGAAATGGCATCTGTAAGATCCACAGGGAATCTAAGGAACTTTCTGAACTATTCCAAAAATGGTTGGATGGTTACCATTGGTGGAGGAGCAAAGAAGGTCACCAAGAAAGAAATGAAGGGTGGCATGGTTATTGTTGATAGAGCACTTTTAGGCAGCTGTGACTTGATTGATCTGAAGATTTTATGGCATTCAACATCGGGTGATATTAATAAAAGCTTTCTTGCACATCAATGCGGAATCGATTCGAAAACACTGGATTCACATATAGAAAACAGACTTACAGACCTAATCACACAAAAAAGATCCGGAAAGGATGTATTGATCACATCGATATACAGATATATCGATGACGGGCCTGAAATACTCGAGAAAATAATAGAGGGATTAGGCATTCGCAAAATTGATGTTACTGATGAAAAATAGAAAAGCAAAAAAAGGTCAGATTACTCTCACAGATAGACAAATGAAGAACGTACAGAAGAGAGCCGTGCACAAAACCCACCGATATCCCCAATCGAGCAGGTTATCAAAACAATTAAATGCTTAAAACACATAACAAATCCCAATCAAAAGAGGGGGGCTTATTCTAACTGACTTAGAGAATCCATCATGTCCCCAATCTCCAACCCTTCCCTGTTAAATATTCGATATTCAGTATTTTAATACATAGGATATTTATCTGTTAGCGCTCTTCATAATAAACAATTATCCAGATAGAGAGCGCGCAATCGAAAAATCGCGGCTATCTGACCCGAAATTTTCTTAGGGGGATTGGGGGCGCCTTTCCGTCATATACCATAACCCAAATACTTTCATCCTCCCCCAGGACCATGAGTTATATAGATAAACAACCTAATCTCGTCCACGAAGAAGCCACAACTTTTCGAAAAATCGATGCATACATCGAAAAAGCGAAAACAATATATACTGGAAGATATCTATGTTAAAACTATGCTCGAAAAAGTTCTCGGCTCGAAATCGAAGGTAAGGATTCTTCGGAGTATGTTTAAAAATCCAGAAAGGAGCTACTCCATGGAAGATATGGTAAAGGCCACAAATATGTCGTACGGCACCGTTCATCCCGCAACATTGAGTCTTGTGGAAAGCCGTATAATCGTAACCCGCAAGATCGGGCGCTCCATTATCTACAATATCAATCAAACGCACGTTCTGTTTCCAAAGATTGCAGCTCTTTTCAGAACCGAAGCATCCGCTTTCAAAGACAAGGCCATTGAATTTGTCAAGGGAATAAAAAAGGCAGGCATAGAAAATATCATTCTTTTTGGCTCCGCAGCAAGGGAAGAAGTAATTGAAGCAGGGGATATAGACCTTCTTTTTATCTATACCGATTCAAAAGCATCCGAAAAAATAGAAAAACATGCAATGGAATTTCTCGAAAAATATGACATAGTCATTTCTCCCATATTCCTCTCTTTAAAGGAAACTAAGAAAAGAATGAAAAATCTAGATGAATTTATTTTGACTACTATTGACGAAGGCATAATTTTGTACGGTGATGAAACATGGTTAAAGAAATAAGGAAAAAGGAGGCATTTTTATATTTAAACCAGGCGGATGAATTCCTGGCCTCAGCTACCCAGAACCTAAAAGAAAATAGGCTCAATGCAGCTGGATTTTCAGCCATCCAATCCATGATTAACGCTAATGATGCACTTACGATATACTATCTCGAGAGGAGAGCCTCTAAGGATCACAGGGAGGCAATAAAACTGCATGTTGATGTAGTCAAGATTATAAACGATGGATCCCAGAGGAGCCGATTTAAAGAAGCCATGGATAAGAGAGCATATGTTGGTTATCTGGGCACCCCTATATCAAAAA
>CBDVCK010000106.1:0-10610 GCA_965372465.1 uncultured Thermoplasmata archaeon
GGGTGAGTATATGTAGATCAAAATAAACGACCCGCCAATAAAATTGCAGAAGAGTTTAAAAATGGTATCATATCCATTGAGAAAGAAAAAGAGGATTATGGGGTAGTAATCGACTCCGAGACTTTTGAGGTAGATCTAAAAGAGACTGAGAAAATCAGGGGTAAATAGGTTTTCAATACCCAGTCAAAATATTTTCCATGAGCCTGACCTCGGCCTTTCTCAGATGTTCAAGAAGAGTTGCCTTACTAATTCCCACCATTTTGGACAGCTGCTCGCTTGAGATCTTCCTTGGCATGTCATAGTAACCATTCTTCTTGGCTGCAATCACAATCTCTTTTTGTTTATCTGTGAGGGCCGATAGAATATCGTGCTCCTGATAAGCTGCCTTTTTAAAACTCACGGTCTTTATAGGTCCTAGATTCTTAATCAGGTCCATGAACTTCCTTAGATCCTCTTCCTCTCCAATGCAGCTTATGGTGGTTCTATCCTCAGAGATATAAGATGGAGTGGTCCATATCAGATCCAAATTGAATTCTTTCATCATCTTTTTAAATTCTTTTGGTATCTTTACTTTTACAATACATACGTACTTGTTACCCTCAGATTTCAATACATTGGAGATTTCCACATTATCAGGCAGGTCCACGTCCTCTAGCACAAATCCATCCTTAACTGTAATCTGCATAAGACCGAGTTTAATTCCCTTTTCAAAATCAAGTCTTAAAAGTTCTAAAAGCTCCATAGATTTCATGGATTCGAACATATTACCCTGCGCTTTTCTAATAATTGTGTCAGGAGTTAACTCGATCACTATCTTCCTCATAAAACCCAAATCAATATAGGGGTATATAAACTACCCTACATGTCTGGCACAAGTATGTTCAACTAGTAAGTGTATTATCTTATTATAGAAGAAGGTGAAAGTCATGAAAACCGTTGAGATTTCAAACCTGCACAAAAGCTATGAAACCGGAGGCGAGACCACCAAAGTCCTCTATGATCTGGACCTTACTGCAATGGAAGGTCAGATGATAATGATAATGGGTCCTTCTGGTTCAGGTAAAACCACTCTTTTGAACATTCTGGGTGGAATCGATGCTCCGGATTCAGGTGAAGTAATTATTGCCGAAAACAACCTTAAATCCCTTTCCAAAAAGGAGCTCAATATCTACCGCAGAAAGAATGTAGGCTTCATTTTCCAGTTCTACAACCTGCTTCCCACCCTCACTGCAAGGGAGAACGTCGAGCTTGGAATCGAGACCATTATAAAAGACAAGGTAGAAATGAGAAAAAGAGCAGAAAAGTATCTGAAGCTAGTGGGTCTTGGGGATAAGATGGACAACTTTCCACAGGAGCTTTCCGCAGGCCAGCAGCAGAGGGTGGCAATTGCAAGGGCTCTGGCCAAGGAGCCTAAAATCATACTTGCAGATGAGCCAACAGGGAATCTTGACGAGGAGCGGGAGCAGAAGATAATGGACCTTATGAAGAGGCTTCAGCACGAGCAAGGAATAACGTTCTTTATTGTTTCCCACAACCCCCGATTAAAGAAATTCATGGATAAAACATATGATTTGAGAATGGGAAGGCTTAATGAAATAGAAACTTAGAGTCCCTTGGAGGTGAATGAAAATGAAACACATCACAAAGAGCGTGGTTCGAAAACTGCTTCGCATGAAACTGCGTCTTCTGGGGATATCCATGGTCATTGCTCTTGCCATGTCCATGGTGGTTGCAGGGTTCTACACTGCAGATGTGTTCGATTACAGTGTTGAAAAGTTCTTCGAGGACAGCAGGATGCCTGATGTGTTCTATGAATTTTCAAGTCCCTCAAATCAAACCCTTGTTGAAAATGCATTGATTTCGGCACAAGGAGTTAAGGAATATGATGTCAGGTTGAAACTGGGGGGCATCTACGAGTTCGAGGAAGAGCAGATTACAACAATAATTATAGGAATAAAGGACCCGAATAATAAAAATATCAACAAACTGGCCTTGGAAAGCGGAAGCATTTACGAAGATACAAATTCCACAGTTGCGGTACAGGGTATGGAGGAAAAGGGAGTAAAGGCAAAAGCGCAAATTCAGGTAATGGTGGGAGGAGCGCCTCTAAACCTTTCTGTAACAGGAACGGTTTCCTCACCTGAATTTCTGTTTCCCAGCACATTTTCTGATTACTCGCTTCCCATAGGAGGCAATCTTCTGATTCTCTTTATGGACCTTTCAAAACTTCAGGAATTTTATGGTGATGCAGTCGTTAATGATGCCGTTGTGATACTTGAGGACGGTGCTTCCTTTCAGGATGTATCAGGTTCACTTACTTCTTTTGATATCGAGCGCACAATTACAAAGGATCAGCATCCTTCCACACTGTTCATGCGCACAGGTGCAGGCAAGATGAGAAGCATGTTTCCTGTTATGGGATATATTTTCATGCTTGTTGGTTTTATTTCGATTTTCATGACGATTTACAGGCTAGTTAAAAACGATTCGAGATATATCGGGGTTATGATGTCACTGGGATTTGAGAAGCGCGAGATAGTCAAATCCTATATGGTCATTGGATTGATTATCTGCATAATAGGAGGGATTTTGGGGTCGGTGATTGCATTTTTGTTCGCCTCGGGAATTGCTACAGTAAGCATGCAGATGTATTCCTCCATGAAACTCTACTTTCCCATTTCTCCAATTCCATTTTTATTAGGCTGGATGTTCATAGTCATAACAGTGATATTCTCTGTTTGGATACCGGTTCGAATGATAACAGGAACTTCGGTAAGAGAAGCCCTTGATTACAAACCAAGGACAAGGATACACAGCTCCAAATTCGCTTCAAAAAGACTTTCTAGGGTAACCCTCATGGGCCTTCGCAACAGCACGAGAAATCCGGGAAGGACAGTGCTTACGATATTGGTTGTGGGGATAACGATAGGTGCTGCAGGCTCATGGCTTGTTATGGCAGATTCAGCTTGGGGATATGCCTCTGATTTACTTGATGCAGATACCTGGGATCTGAAAGCAGATTTTACAATGGACCTAAGCTTCAATGATGCTCGAAATGAAAGTCGTCTGGGTTTGAACCAAAGCGATGTGAGCTACATCATACCCTACTCACTTTTATCAGGGGAAATAAGGCATGGTGGTAAATCCACTGTAGCTTTGATCACAGGGTGTAATCAAATGGATACTGCTCGAGATTTCGAACTTGAATCCGGCACTTTGGATTTCGGAAGAGCTGTTGTTACAATAAAGATGGCACAGGAGCTGGGTCTTAAGGCTGGTGATGATGTTGATATAGTAGTTGGCACTGAAACTGTTACTTTGGAAGTTGCAGGGATAGTATACGATCTATTAGCCCAAACGCTTTACACCGAAACGCAAAATCTGAACCCCATATTTCCCCAGGACCGTGCAACAGGCGTATTTATCCAGTTAAATGATGACAGCCTTGAGAACGTAAAAGAAAAAGCCAAAACACTTAGGTCAATGCCCATTGTATCCAATGTTCTGGTGCAGGAAGACATCTCTCGGACCTTTAATGAGGTTTTGGATTCCGGCTTTGCCTTTTTGTATACGTTTTTCTTCCTCAATATCATAATCGCATTTGTGGTGGCATCGTCAGCAGTCATCATTTCCACAATGGAACGGGATGTAGAGTTTGCAACCCTGGACACATTGGGGATACCGAGAAGGAAGGTAGCAAAATCCATTGTTGCCGAGATGTCCATATTGGCTTTAGGTGCAGCTGCAGTTGGTGTTCCTCTTTCGTACCTCTTTGGCTGGGTTTTGGCAAGGGTCATGGAGGATGTTTTGTTCTTCTTTCCAATCATTTTCATTATCGGTGCTTCGATTACCATCTTTTTAATCGGGTTTGCCTTTGTGGTGCTGTCTGCAGGGGTTCCCATAAGGTACTCTGGAAAACTGGATACTGAGAAGACAATCAGGGAGAGAACAGCTGGGTGAGTATATTTTTTATTCCAATTGAATGTACTTGTTAAAACAGTACATTGAAGCTAATACAAGGATTATTCCAAGGGAGGCATACAACACTCTCTGAGTTAATTCAAGTGGTAGAATCATCCCCCAGAATAAGATAAACCTAACTCCGAAACTAAACATAGGGACTGCCAAAATGATATAAATGAATTTTTATATGCTCTCCTTTTCCAAATATTATTGCCTCCTGGGATACCAACCTTGAAAATATAAAGTGATTGCATTCTTATTACCTTTTTGCATCATTACCCCTAGGGGTATTCACCTCAAAATAGATGCTTAGGAGGTTTTCATATTTCTACGAAGAGAAAGGATTCATTTTGACCCTAAACCCCTTTTCAGATCTTCAGCTCACAGACTTTATCAAAAGAATTCTTAATTTCTCCTCTTGAATATCGAAAATCACCCTGAAATCTCCCACCCTGAGTTTGTAATAGAGGGTGTTTGATATCTTGCTTACACTTTCCTGAAAATCATATCTCAGATTGTATACTGCACCGAATAACCGCTTTACTATTCCGCGATCCATTTTTTTAAGCTGCTTTACCGCAGTATCCGAACATATTATATTAATTGGCATTAGAATCCCAGACCCGAAATCAACTCGTCAAGACTCTTGTACTTCCCTGATTCTATCTCAGCAATTGCCTTTCTGATCTCCCGCTTGGTCTTTGTATTCAGTTCCCGGAAATCCTCGATCATTCTCTTTATGACATCATTATAGGTTTCCCTGTTATGCAGTTTAAGTTCATTTAAAATATCCCTGATGTTTTTATCGATTTGTATTGTGGTTGCCATGGAATAATCATTACCGCTATAGCTATTTATAGGTTACTATCTCATTCTATATCATGATATAGTAAATGCAAAATTAAAAAAAGATTTACACGAGTCTCGCCCTCAATTTCTTTACCGTCTCTCGTAATTCAATTGCCTTTTCAAAATCCAGTCTTTCAGCTGCTTGGTACATCTCGGCTTCAATTTCAATGATCACATTGGGAACTTCCCTTTTGGGAATGTGTTTTGTGTCCTTTACATCAACCTCTTTTTCCTTAATAGGCTTGACAATGGTCTGGGGGGTGATACCATGGGTCCTGTTGTACTCGATCTGCATTTCTCTTCTTCTCTTTGTTTCTGCAACTGCATGATTTATGGAATCTGTTAGATTATCTGCATACAAGATAACCCTGGAATTTACATTGCGCGCCGCCCTTCCTATTATCTGAATCAAACTTTTGGCATCCCGCAAAAACCCTTCTTTATCAGCATCCAGAATTCCGATGAACCCTATCTCGGGGATGTCAATGCCCTCTCTTAAAAGGTTGATACCGACCAGAATATCGAACTTGCCCAATCGAAGCTGCCTGATGATCTCGGTTCTCTCGAGAGTATCGATTTCGGAATGAAGGTACCGGGTTTTGAATTCCTTGTTCGCTAGATATTCCGAAAGCTCTTCTGCAAGCCTTTTTGTAAGCGTTGTGACGAGTACACGGTCGCCCCTCTGCAAACACTCACGGATGCTGCTTTCGAGGTCGTTAATCTGGCCTTTTATGGGTCGAATCACAACTTCAGGGTCAACAAGACCTGTGGGTCTTATTATCTGCTCCACTACCTGAGAAGATTTATCTTCTTCATACTTTGCAGGTGTTGCAGACACGAATACAACCTGGTTACTGAGCATGAAGTCAGCAAATTCATCAAATCGAAGTGGCCTGTTATCAAATGCTGAGAGCAGTCTGAACCCGTAATCAATGAGGGTCTTCTTCCTGGAATAATCCCCCTTGTACATGCCGTGAAGCTGTGGAATCGTTCTGTGGCTTTCATCGATTATTATCAGGAAATCTTCAGGAAAGTAATCTATGAGACAGAATGGTTTTTCACCCTTGTTCCTTCCCTCAAGGTGCATGGAATAGTTCTCGATTCCCTTGCAGTAACCCAGTTCCTCCATCATCTCGATATCGTAAAGGGTTCTCTGCTTCAACCTGTGGGCTTCTACCAAACCCAGATCAGGCAGCCTTTCTTCAAGCTCATCTTTGATCTTTACTATTGCACTCTTCATTTTTTCTTCGGGAATTACAAAATGGGTTGCAGGAAAAACATACATGTACTTCATTGAATCGGTAACTTCCTTGGTTATTTTATCAAGCTCAAGTATTCGTTCAATCTCGTCTCCGAACATCTCGATTCTTATGATATCATCATAGTATCCCGGAATAAAATCAATTGTATCTCCCTTCACACGAAACCTTCCCGAAGCCAGGTCAAGGTCGTTTCTTTCGAATCTGATGTCTACAAATTTGTGCAAAAGTTTTTTTCGGGATATCTTCTGCCCAACAGAGATCTCAAATCCCATCTCTGAAAAGTTCTTTGGATTTCCAACGCTGTATATGCAGGATACGGATGCAACCACGATCACATCCTCTCGTGATTGAAGTTGGGCTGTAGCTGAAAGCCTCATCTGCTCGATTTTTTCATTTACGTCAGCATCTTTTTCAATGTACTGGTCTTTTGAGGGAATATAGGATTCAGGCTGGTAGTAATCGTAGTACGAGACAAAGTACTCCACACGGTTTTCAGGAAAGAACTCCCGAAATTCAGATAATAACTGCGCAGCAAGGGTCTTATTGTGGGCAATCACAAGTGTTGGCTTCTGAACCTTTTCAATGACGTTGGCCATTGTAAAGGTCTTTCCCGAGCCTGTGACACCCAGAAGGGTCTGAAAGTTGTATCCCTTTTTTATGCCCTCTGAAAGCTTTTTAATTGCTTCGGGCTGGGAGCCCTTGGGTTCGAATTCAGAATGCAGTTTGAATTTCATTTCACCAGTTCCTTTTTTCTTAAAAGCCTGTTGTATTTCAGTGCAAATCTGTGAGCCTCGTCCCTTACCTCCTGAATCAGCTTTTGCGCATTTGACTTTTTATCAAGTGATACAGGGATTGTAAGATGAGGCAGGTATATCTCCTCCATTCGCTTGGCAATTGCAATTACCGGGATTTTCAAATCAAGCTTTGAAAGCTCCTGAAGTGCTGAATTAAGCTGTCCGAGGCCGCCGTCGATTATTATGAGGTCAGGCATGTTCTGCTTTTCCTTGATTAACCTTTTATACCTTCTTTTTACGACCTCTGCAATTGCCGATACATCATCTACTCCATCAACAGTCCTGATCTTGAACCTTCGATAATTGCTCTTGTCAGGCCTTGCATTTCGAAAGGAAACCATTGAACCTACTGTTGAAGTTCCCGAAAGATGGGAGATATCAAAACATTCGATTACTTTGGGAATTTCGGAAAGCTTCAATCTCTTCTGCAGGTCCTCAAGTTTTGTGTAATCTCCGAAGAAGGAAAGCTCGACATTCTTCTTGACAAGCTCCAGCAGTCTTTTCTTCTCCCCTTTCTGGGGAACCTTGACTGCAAAGGCTTTTTCTCTCTTTTCTCTCAGATAGGATTCAATTGAATCATCCACATTCTTGGGAAGAATCAATTCGGCAGGGATCTCATCCTCGGAATAGTACTGGACGATGAACTCCTCTAAAAAATTTTCAGAGAAATCGAATTCGAACTCCTGCTTGTTCTCAAGTGTTCCCTTGTAAACATTGAAGAGAACAAGATATACCTTTTCACCTTTCACAATATAATTGATGATATCCTCGTCGTACCTCTTCCTTCTCTGCATGTTCTGCTTTTCCTTGAGCCACTCCATTGCCTGGATCTGATTGCGAAGCACAAGAGATTTTTCGTAATCTTCATTTTGGGAAGCCTCTTTCATTTCATGACTCAATCTTTTTGAAAGCTCGGTTGTCCTGCCGCGGAGAACCATTCTTACATTAGCCATCATTTCAGAGTACCGCTTTTTGGTAACCTCTCCAATGCACGGAGCAAGACACAGATCGATATGATACCTCAGGCAGGCCTTTTTGGGAATTCTCTTGCAGGTCCGGATCTTGAAAGTCTTTTTCAGAATCCAGATTATGTCGTCCCTTGCCAAAGCCGAGACAAAGGGGCCGTAGAATTTCCCTTTACCCTTAGCTCTTCGTGCAACAAGGATTCGAGAAAAATCATCATCAGTTAACTGGATATAGGCAAATCGCTTGGAATCTTTTAGATCGATATTGAACTTCGGAGCGTTCTTCTTGATTAGATTGCTTTCCAAAATAATTGCCTCTACCTCGTTGTCAGTCACTATAAAATCAAGGTATTCTGCCGAGGATACCATAAGTCGGGTTTTGGAATCCAAATTCCTCTTATGAAAGTACGAGTTCACTCTCTTATTCAGGTTCTTTGCCTTACCCACATAGATTATATTGTCTTTTTTGTCCTTGAAAAGATAGCATCCTGGATTATTCGGGATACTGGATATATCTATCATGCCAGGATCCTCGCTAAGAATTTTCCAGTATCGCTCTTTTTTACCTTGGCCACCTTTTCAGGTGATCCTTGGGCTACAATTCTTCCCCCCTCGTCTCCGCCTTCAGGTCCCAGATCGATTATGTGATCTGCTGATTTTACCACATCAAGGTTGTGCTCGATTACAACGATTGTATTGCCCTTGTCTATCAAATCATTTAGAACATCGATTAATTTTCTGACATCGTGAAAATGAAGACCCGTGGTGGGCTCGTCAAGAAGATACAGTGTCCTTCCAGTGGCTTTCTTGGAAAGTTCCCTTGTGAGCTTGATTCTCTGGGCCTCCCCTCCTGAAAGTGTGGTTGAGCTCTGACCCAATTTTATATATCCAAGACCCACTCTTTTCAAAGTTTCAAGTTTATTTCTGATTGAGGGTATATTTTCAAAAAGCTCGTAAGCCTCATCCACGCTCATGGCAAGAACATCTGCAATTGATTTTTTCTTGTACCTGATCTCCAGTGTCTCAGAATTGAATCTTGCACCCTTGCATTCCTCGCATTGAACGTAAACATCAGGTAAAAAATTCATCTCGATTTTGATCAATCCTCCGCCCTGGCAGGCCTCGCATCTTCCTCCTTTTACGTTAAATGAAAATCTACCTGGTTTGTAGCCGCGAATCCTTGATTCCTTGATTTCCGAAAATATCTTTCTTATCAAATCAAAGACCTTTGTGTAGGTCACAGGATTGCTTCTTGGGGTCTTTCCTATGGGACTCTGGTCGATTACTATGACCTTGTCGATTTCGGAGTCAAGTGAAATTCCCTTATGTGCACCCACTCTTATCTTAGACTTGTGCAGTTTTTTCATCATTCCCTTGTAGAGGATATCGTAGACCAAAGTGGATTTACCTGAACCCGAAACACCTGTAACAAGGGTAAGAACACCTATTGGAATGTTCACATCGATTGATTTCAAGTTATGTTCCGTGCACCCAGTAATCTTGATGAATTCACCCGAATGCCTTCTTTTATTTGGCGTTGGAATGCTAAGTTTGCCTGAAAGATATTTACCTGTCAGGGATTTGGAGTTTCTTTCTATCTGTTTTGGTGTGCCAAAGGCAACAACCTTTCCTCCTGTAAGCCCGGCACCAGGGCCCATATCGATTACATGATCAGCGCGTCTTATCGTATCTTCATCATGCTCAACTACAATCAGTGTGTTTCCGATATCACGCAGCCTGTGAAGCGTATCAATCAATTTCTGGTTATCCACCTGGTGAAGGCCAATAGACGGTTCATCCAGGATGTACATCACACCCATGAGATTGGAGCCTATCTGGGTTGCAAGTCTTATTCTCTGGGCCTCGCCACCTGATAGGGTTCCTGCGTTTCTCGAGAGTGTCAGGTAGTTCAAGCCAACTTTTTCAAGAAATGACAATCTCTCTTTTATCTCCTTCAGAATCTGCTTTGCAATCTCCTTTTGCTTGGGTGTGAGAGAAAGGGTTTTAAAAAACTCGATATTCTTCTTTATAGACATGTCTGTTATTTGGATTATGTTCTTATCATTGATTGTTACTGCCAAAATTTTGTCCTTCAATCTTTTTCCCTTGCATTCAGGGCACGGTGAAACCCTCATGAATTTTTCGAGTTCACGCCTTCTGTAATCTGATTCTGTCTGATGATAAAGTCTTTCGGACTGGGGTAAAAGTCCTTCCCAGTATCCGGTGTGAGACCATTTTGTATCCCCGTTTCTCATGCTTACATTGAACTTCATCTTCTCTTCCGAACCGTACATCAAAGCATCATATGCTTTATCTGGCATCTCGGAAATAGGAGCCATCACATCGAACTTGTAATGTTTTGCAAGGGCGGATACAAAATGCCCGCGCCAGCCGTCAATTGCATTTCGATATATTGCAACGGCACCTTCTGCAATGCTAAGCGATTTATCAGGTATTATGAGGTCCGGGTCAAAATCCATCTTGATTCCAAGGCCGTGGCATTCCTCGCAGGCTCCAAAGGGACTGTTGAAGGAGAACATTCTGGGCTGCAGTTCCTCGAAGGCAATTCCGCATTTGGGACATGCCATTTTGGCAGAGTAGATATGCTCCTTATTTTTATCATCAAGAACGATTACAAGTCCATCAGATTTCAGAAGAGAGTTCTCAATTGCCTCCACAAGCCTTTGGGTATCTTTGACCTTTAACCTGTCCACAACGATTTCGATATCGTGTTTTTTATATCTTTCAAGCTTTACATCTTCATCTGTCCTTTGGAT
>CBDVCK010000107.1:0-10527 GCA_965372465.1 uncultured Thermoplasmata archaeon
ATCAGGCATTTTAAGGAAGAACAGATACTGCCTATGATCCGAGCGATACTGGAATATGAGATGGAGGTATGAGCATCACTGGAAGTTCTGATCAAAAAGCGAACTATAAAGATAATTCCACAACGAAAAATATAAATCGGGATTTCCAACCCAAGATCATTGCCTTCTCATGTAATTGGTGCTCGTATACCTCTGCAGACCTGGCAGGTATCAATCGTTATAAGTATCCACACAATGTCAATATCGTTCGGTTCATGTGCTCTGGCAGAATCGAACCTGAGTTAATTATGAAGGCCTTTGAGTACGGAGCCGATGGGATTATTGTCACAGGATGCAAACTGGATGAATGTCATTATATTTCAGGCAATTACAGGGCCAAAGAACGTATCGAAACCACGCAACATCTCATGGATATGATAGGTCTGGGAGCCGAAAGGTTGGGTGCAGAATGGCTCAGTGCTGCGGAGGGAAAGAAATTTGCAAAAACCATGAACGAATTCGTGGAACGAATCAAGGCTCTTGGACCTAATCCGTTAAATATTAGAAAGGAAGGGTAGAAGGTTCATTAGCTGCATTACATAATACGTCCAAAAGTGGGTCATGGGGGGAAATATGGCAGAAGAACCTCAAAGTTCATCTGATACAGTAAAAACATTCAAGGACCTAATCAGAGAGGTGCATGAACCCGGATTATGTGGTTTATGCGGAGGTTGCGTTTCATTTTGCTCTGCAGGGGAGCTCATGGCCATAGGTTTTAACGAGGAGGGGAAGCCAAAACTCGTGGATGAAGCAAACTGCCTCGAATGTGGGATATGCTACCTAATCTGTCCCCAGATAGACATATTGGATCAGGAGATAATGGATTTCTTTGGATATGAGGCTCCAATGGGCTCATTCAAAAAAGTGGTTTGCGCAAGGAGCACGAATCCCGATATCCGAGATGTCAGTACCGACGGTGGAGTTGTATCTGGCATTTTACATTGTTTGCTGGACAGGAAGATGATCAACGGTGCGGTAGTTACCAAGAAAACCTCGCATTTTACAAGGATACCAATGATTGCCATCACCTATGAAGATATACTTGCAGCAGCGGGATCGAAATTCTCGAGTATAGATGGCCTAGGTGAATTAGGCAGATTCTCCACCTACTCGCCCACCATGTTCGCAATCAAGGAAACCCAGAACATGGATTTGGTTAAAATCGCAGTGGTTGGCACTCCCTGTCAGATCCACACCCTAAGAAAAATGCAGAACCTTAGCGTCGTCCCATCCCACGTGGTGAAGTTCGCCCTAGGGCTCTTTTGCACAGAAAGTTTTTCATTTGATGCTTCAAAAAGGGAAGATGTGGAAAAGATACTGAATATGAAATTTGCTGATATTTCAAAGTTGAATTTAAAGGAGGATCTGATCCTGAGAAGTAAAGAAGGCAAGATTAAACACATCCCCCTGGAGAACATGAGGGATTTTATTCGCTCTGCATGTCTGGCCTGTACAGATTTTTCAAATGACTATGCTGACATCTCCTTCGGCGGTCTTGGTTCTCCCGAGGGGTGGACCACTGTGATGATAAGAACCGATACCGGTGAAATGATCTTCGAAGAGGCAGTTAACCGGGGTTTCATAGAAGTGCTGAGCAGGCATCATGAAGAATTCGAGGCAGAATTACTACAAGGGATCATATCAAAAATCACTCGGTTTTCCGAGATGAAAAGAGACAGGGGGATTGTTACCAAGAAGAAAGCGAGACAAGATTAATAATAAAATCATAGTGTATCCGAATACTTACTGCATTCAGCAAGGAAATGACGATATATGTATAATTTTTATGAAAGTTAGGCGAATATCATCTGAAAAGTGATGCATATCGTCACAAACTATATATCATAAAAACGCAATTCACTGTCTCCCTATATATATGTACTTGTGGGGATTGAATCTAACTACAAGAAATAATGGGGGCATGAAATGGAAAAGAAAAACATTCTTGTTATTGGTGGAGGCATTGCAGGAATCCAGGCTTCTTTGGATTTGGCTGATAAAGGTATGCAGGTCTATCTTGTTGAGAGGGAACCCTCTATCGGGGGAAGAATGGCACAACTTGATAAAACCTTCCCAACAAATGACTGCTCCATCTGCATTTTAGCCCCAAAGATGGCTGACTGCTTTGGTCACGATAACATAAAGGTCATGAGCTACTCAGAGGTAACCGCAGTTGAAGGAGATGCAGGTAATTATGAAGTTACTGTGACCAGAAAAGCAAGGCACGTAAAGGAAGATGTCTGCAATGGATGCGGAGATTGTAATGCCAAGTGTCCAGTTAAGGTGCCGAACGAGTTCGATATGGGTCTTGGTAAGCGAAAGGCCATATACCTTCCATTCCTACAAGCCGTACCCAGGGTTATGACCATCGATGAAGAGAACTGCATTTTTTTCACAAAAGGAAAATGCAGGGTCTGTGAGAAGGTGTGCAAAATCGGTGCAATTGAATTTGACAAAGGCCCTGAAGAAGTTAAATTGAACGTGGGCGCAATCATCGTCGCCACGGGTTTTGATGTGTGGGATCCCAGCGCAGCCTCCGAATATGGATATGGTAAGGTTCCCAATGTGTTCACCGCAATGGAATTCGAGCGCATGATAAACGCCGCAGGTCCTACGGGAGGTCATATCCAAAGACGTTCAGATGGGGAAAGGCCAAAGAAGATCGGGTTCATCCAATGCGTTGGTTCAAGAAATCCGCAGCTTGATCATCCGTACTGCTGCAGTGTCTGCTGCATGCACTCCACAAAGGAGGCGATTTTGGCAAGGGAGCATCACGATGACATGGAATCGTTCATCTTCTATAAGGATTTAAGGACCTTTGGCAAAGGTTTCAACGAATATGTGGAGAGAGGGAAAAGCGATTATGGAATCAAGTACATCAACTCAGATGCAACCGTCCAGGAGAATCCCGACAATCACAATCCAATTGCATTTTATGATGTCGCAGGCAAGCAGGAGAATATGGAGGTCGACATGATTGTTCTGGCAACCGCACTCATGCCAAGAAAAGGAGCAAAGGAACTTGCTGAGCTCCTTGGAATAGGCGTTGATGAATTCGGATTCTACGAGTCAGTAGATAAACTGCTCAATCCCATGGACACAAAACGCCCCGGTGTTTTCGTTGCAGGATATTGTCATGAACCCATGGATATTCCCGAGGCTGTTACCCAGGCTTCAGGAGCTGCAGCAAGAGCTGCGGAACTTATCAGTTCAAAGGTGGTGAACTAATGGGAGAGGAAGAAATAAGAATCGGTGTTTTTGTATGCCACTGCGGAGTTAATATAGGCGGTTTTGTTGATGTCCCTGATATTGCCGAATATGCCAAAACCCTGCCCAATGTGGTTCATGCAGAAAATAACCTCTACACTTGCGCCGATGACGGACTCACCGCCATTAAGACGGCAATCAAAGATCAAAAACTCAATCGAGTCATTGTGGCATCATGCACACCAAGGACCCATGCACCGCTTTTTATGAGAATCTGCGAGGAAGCGGGATTGAATAAATACCTCTTCACCTTTGTAAACATAAGAGAGCACTGCTCCTGGGTGCATATGAAGGAGAAGGAAAAGGGCACAGTGAAGGCAAAGGATCTAATTAAGATGGGGGTTGCAAGGGCCGTTTTACTGGAACCCCAGGAAGAAGTGAAAATCGATGTCAGACCCACATCCCTTGTAATCGGGGGTGGAATCTCGGGAATGACAGCAGCGTTGAATCTTGCAAACCAGGGTTTCGAGACCCACCTTGTTGAAAAGGAATCCGAGCTGGGAGGATTCGTTAGGAACCTTGACACCCTATATCAAACAGGAGAGTCGGCCCAAAAGTCAATTGAGCCATTGATCGAGAAGGTTAAAAATAACGGAAATATCAAATTGTATACAAATTCCACGCTCAAAGCACTGGAAGGTTATATTGGCAAGTACGACGCTGTTTTGGATGTAAATGGTCAAGACAAGGAAATAGGCGTGGGGACCATAATTGTTGCAACAGGAGCCGAAGAGTACAGACCCGAGGGTCTTTACGGTCTCGGTGAATTTGAGAAGGTAATTACTCTGTCCGATTACGAGCAGATGGTGAAAGAAAGCAAGCTCCCTTCGGATCTAAAGAATGTTGCTTTTATCACATGTGCAGGTTCAAGAGGTCAGGACAAGAAATACTGTTCCAGAGTATGCTGTACGATTACCATAAAAAATGCAATGAAGCTCATGGAAAAAACTCCTGATTCTGAAGCAAAAGTGGAGGAGAAAGCAGAGGAGGAAAAGACAGTTGAGCCCGAAAAGGAAACCCAGGAAGAGCCAGAGGAAGAAGCATCAGGAAGACGTGGAAGAAGGGATAGAAGGGGTAGAAGAGATAGAAGGGGTAGAAGAGGAGGAGAAAGGGGAGATGAAAAACCCCGAGAAAGAGGTGCAAAGGGGGGAATGAATGTTACGGTTTTCAACAGGGGCATAACAACATATGGCGTGGAGCAGGAGTTGATGTATAACAAAGCAAGGGAGATGAGGGTAAAGTTTGTGCGCTTTGTCCCTGAAAATCCACCCAAAGTAACTATTGAAGATGGTAATCTCACACTCTCATACTATCATGCAACACTGCAGGTAGACAGGAAAATCAATCCTGATCTGATAGTTCTGGCAACACCCCTTACTAAAAGAGATGGTGCCGAGGAGTTATCAAAGCTGCTTAAGGTACCCCTTGGAAGGGACGGTTTCTTTCTGGAGGCCCATGTCAAGCTCAGACCAGTTGATTTTGCAACCGATGGAATATTCCTCTGCGGGACAGCCCATGGACCCGCCAACATCCACGAAGCAGTGGCACAGGCATACGGCTCAGCTTCCCATGCTTCCATTCCCATGGGTAAGGGATATGTTCAGGCCGAGGCCATTGTATCATTTGTGGATTCGGACCGATGTTCGGGATGCAAATCATGTGAAGTGGTATGCCCTTACGGAGCAATCAAATTCGACGAGGATGGCATAGCAGAGATCATTGTTGCAGCCTGCAAGGGCTGCGGAACATGCGGCTCCATCTGCCCCGAGAAAGCCATAACTATGACCCACTACACGGATGAACAGATCACTGCAGAGGCCATTGCCGCCCTTGAGGAGGTGAGGACATGAGTGAAAAAAAGAGCCCTCCCAAGGAAGAAAAACAGGAAAAAGAAGAAAAGAAAATCCAAAAAGAAACCTCTTGCAAAACCTTTGAACCAAAGATAATTGCATTCCTCTGCAATTGGTGCTCCTATGCAGGAGCGGATTTAGCGGGGGTATCTAGGTATCAATATCCAACCAATACAAGAACTGTACGAGTGATGTGCTCATCACGGGTAGACCCTGTACAGATGGTAGAGATGTTCATCCATGGAGCGGACGGGGTGCTTGTGGGCGGATGTCATCTAGGAGATTGCCATTACATCACGGGAAATTATTACACTGAAAAGAAGTTCAAGCTCGCTAAAAAATTGTTAGCACGTGCTGGCTTTGAGGCCGCACGATTGCGTCTTGAATGGGTCTCGGCATCAGAAGGGGAGAGATTTTCCAAGGTCATAGAGGAATTTGTAAACCAAATAAAGAACCTTGGGCCCAACCCTGTATCAGGGAAGAATCCCGATATGCCAATGCTCGAAGGACTTTTTGCAGCTAAAAACGCTGCAAGGGATTTCAGATTGAGATCCTTAGTTGCCCGGGAGATACAGATAACCGAAAAGGGTAATGTATATAACAATATAGTTTCGCAGGAGCAGTTTGATACCCTCATGGACTCTGCAATTGATGAGGAGATGGCAAGACAGAAGATCCTGTTTCTCACCCTGGATAAACCCATGAGCGTTCTGGACATTGCATCGGAAACTGAAATTCCTTCGGAAAAGGTTTTACAGCATATTGTAACACTAAAAGATAGAGGTGTTGTGGAGATAGACAGATATGACGGTGTCATGCCTCTTTATGTCACTCCAAAAGAGGAGGTGTTCAAATGACGGATGAACAAAAATCATCAAAGGGAACTGCAAAGCAAACACAGGCTAAAATTAATATGATCAGGGATTCATGGAAACATAAAGAGCGCCTTTCAACTCTTCCCAGGTGGGGACAGGTTCAAACAAAGATCATACAAGAATGCCTAGCCTCCTTACCAGAGATCGATGAGGAAACTAAAAAGAAAATCACAAGGAACATGCTTTTAACATTGAGGTGTCACAGCTGCGAGCGAGCCAGATCTGACGAATGCAATTTCTCGGTTTGTATTAGGGGGCTTCTTTCTGGACAGGAGGTGTTCTGATGGGAGATAAAGTGGGAGCGGTACTTGTAATAGGCGGAGGAATCGCGGGAATGCAGTCTGCATTGGACCTTGCGGACTCGGGTTTCTATGTCTATATAGTTGATTCTTCCCCAAGTATCGGCGGCGCCATGGCACAACTGGATAAAACCTTCCCTACAAATGATTGTGCAATGTGCATAATGGCCCCGAAACTTGTGGAAACCGGGAGACACCAGAATATCAAGCTCATAACCAATGCCAATATCGAGAACGTGGATGGCGAAGCAGGAAACTTCAAGGTCACCATCAATAAAAGGCCAAGGTATGTTGACGAAAGCAAATGTACGGGTTGCGGGCTTTGTACCCAGCGGTGTCCTGTTGAGGTAAAGGATGAGTACAACAGGGGCTTTAAGGTCAGAAAAGCCATCTACATCGGGTATCCCCAGGCAGTGCCGCCGATCCATTGTATTGACCAGGATCACTGTATCGGTTGCGGAATCTGCGAGACCCAGTGCAGGGCAGGAGCAATAAAATATTCCCAGGCCCAGGAAAGCATCGATATTAATGTAGGGGCCATTATTGTTTCCCTTGGATTTGAGGAGTTCGATTTAAGTGTAAAAAGAAGGGAATACGGATACGGAAGATATCCAAATGTGGTCTCAAGTCTAGAGCTTGAAAGAATGTTGAGTGCCACAGGTCCCTACGGAGGTGTGGTTCTTCGACCCTCGGACGGAAAGATTGCCCAGAAAATAGCATTTATTCAATGTGTTGGTTCAAGGGACAGGAGCATTGGCAACCCGTACTGCTCCTCTGTGTGCTGCATGTTCGCAATAAAGGAGGCAGTGATTGCACAGGAGCATACCCCAGGTTTGAGCTCCACAATATTTTTCATGGACATGCGGGCCTTTGGCAAGGAGTTCGATGATTACTATATTCGAGCTGCAAAGGAACACAAGGTCAGGTTCGTGAGCAACAACCGTATATCGTCGGTGGAGGAGGATCAAAAAACAAAGAATCTCAGTATCTCCTACATCAAGGGCGGTGAGCTCACAAGCGAGGAGTTCGATCTGGTTGTTCTCTCCGTTGGAATGCAGAAACCGAAAGGTGCCCATGAACTGGGAGAGAAATTAGGAATCGAACTTAATGATTTCGATTTCTGCGAAACAACGATTTTTACCCCCATAAGCACCAACAAACCAGGGATATCTGTATGCGGTGTTTTTCAGGATCCAAAGGATATTCCGGATAGCGTGGCCCAGGCATCGGGTGCCGCAGCCAAGGCATCCAGTATTATCACATCAGAACGAGATACCCTCACCACAGTAAAGGAATACCCCCCTGAAAAAGATGTTGGGGAAGAGGAACCCAGAATTGGTGCTTTCATTTGTCATTGTGGAATCAATATTGGCGGTGTTGTGAACGTTCCTTCTGTTGCGGAGTATGCCAAAACCCTGCCTAATGTGGCCTATGCCGAGGAGAACTTGTACACATGCTCCCAGGATACACAGGAGCACATAAAGGAGAAGATCAAGGAACACAACCTCAACCGCGTTGTTGTGGCAAGCTGCACCCCAAGAACACATGGACCTCTTTTCCAAAACACGGTGGCCGAAAGCGGCCTTAATCCCTATCTTTTTGAGATGGCCAATATTCGAGATCAATGTTCATGGGTGCATATGGAAGAACCGGAGCGGGCCACAGAGAAGGCAAAGGATCTGGTGAGAATGTCAGTGGCAAAGGCAAGATTGAACACTGCCTTGCCCAGACTCCCAATCGATGTAAAACCATCGGGTTTGGTCATAGGCGGTGGGATCTCGGGCATGAACGCAGCCCTGGAACTTGCGCAGCAGGGATTTGACGCGTATATCGTGGAAAAGGAAGGCGAGCTTGGCGGTCTGGTCAATAGAATACATTTCGGCCTTAAGGGAGAGGATATTCCAAAATGGCTTGCCGAGACAATGAAAAAGGTCGATGAGAACGATAAGATTTCTGTTTATATGAATTCCACTGTTACGGATGTCTCGGGCTATGTTGGAAATTTCGTAACCACCATTTCCAATAACGGCGAGGACAAGACGATTGAGCACGGGGCAATAATCGTTGCAACCGGCGGCATAGAATATGAACCGACCGAGTACCTTTATGGTGAAAATGATAGGGTAATCACACAGCTTGAATTCGATGAGAAAATGTACAACAATGAACTGGATCCTGCGACCAAATCCATTGTAATGATACAGTGTGTGGGATGCAGGGATGAAAAAAGAACATACTGCAGCAGGGTATGTTGTGTCGAGACCATAAAGAATGCACTGAAAGCAAAGGAAAAGTACCCCGACATTGCCGTGTACGTACTGTTTAAGGACATGAGAACCTACGGGTTCAGGGAGATATATTACGAAGAAGCGGCCCGTAAGGGCATAAACTTCATCAGATTCTTTGACGACACAAAGCCCGAGGTTGTGGATAACAATGGTCTGGAAGTGAAGGTATATGATCACTTTTTAAACCAGGAGGTTTTGCTAAAACCGGATTACCTGGTTCTCAGCGCCGCTACATTGGCGAATCCTGACAATAATGAACTGTCAAAGATTTTAAAGGTGCCCTTGACGAAGGACGGGTTCTTCCTGGAGGCACATATGAAGCTGCGTCCTGTGGAATTTGCAACCGATGGCATCTATGTGTGCGGCCTGGCGCATTCACCCAAGTTCTTCAACGAATGTATATCCCAATCCAGTGCAGCGGTTTCCAGGGCTTCAACGATCCTATCGAAAGATAAGTTGTTTGTCGAGGGAATGGTGTCCTCTGTAACCGAGGAGAAATGTACAGGATGCGGAACCTGTGAGATGGTCTGCTCGTACGGTGCCGTGAGTGTGGATCTGGATGTGAACAAGGCAAAGGTCACTGAGATCTTGTGCAAGGGATGCGGAACATGCAGCGCAGCATGTCCCGAGAAGGCCATTGACATTGCGCATTTTACTGACATGCAGCTTCTTGCTGAGGCCGTTGCGGCACTCAGGGAGGTGGAAAATTGAGCCAAGAAAATGGATTTTCCCAAGAGGAAAAGAAGAAAATAGAGGATATGAGAAACGCCTGGAAAAAGAGGGTCCATCTTTCCACCCAACCCAAATGGAAGGATGTTCAGACCAGGAACATAGAGGAGATCAAAAAGAACCTTCCCGAAGTGGATGACGAGACAAAGGAATGGATCGTAAGGGAGCTGCTTCTGACCCTAAGGTGTCACTACTGCGAAAGGGCAAGAAGTGATGAATGCAACTTCTCCATATGTGTTAGGGGACTTATGTCCGGAGTTGATAAGGAATGAGGTCTGTGGAGGTGAGATGAATGTCAAGATTCGAACCAAAAATTGTGGGATTCTTATGTAATTGGTGCTCATATGCGGGAGCCGATTTGGCAGGCGTTTCCAGGTTTCAGTACCCATCCAATATCAGGATCGTCAGGGTCATGTGCTCTGGCAGGGTGGACCCACTGTTTGTGATGGAGATGTTTGTTCAGGGTGCGGACGGGGTGTTCATCGGAGGATGCCACCCAGGGGACTGCCATTACATGGAAGGTAACTATCATACCGAGCGAAGGGTGAACATGCTGAAAAAGGTGCTTGCAAAATCCGATCTCAATCCCGAGAGGCTTGGACTTGAATGGATCGCAGCGTCAGAGGGGGAGAGATTTGCTGAAACAATAAGGAACTTCACAGAGAAAATAAGGAATCTCGGACCCACCCCCGTTGCAGGGGACAGCCCAGATCTTGTGAAGCTGGAAGCCCTGTTTGTGGCACGATCTGCAGTTGAGGACTTCAGATTGAGGACCCTGGTTGGCAAGGAACTGGGACTCATCGAAAAGGGGAATGTGTACGATGAAAAGTTAACCCAGGAAAAATTAGATGATCTTATGGAGTCCGCAATCTCGGAGGAACTTGTGCGCACCAGAATCCTGCATCTTGCCAAGGACGAGCCGCAATCAGTAAAGGGCCTTGCCAAGAGAATGAATGTTCCTTCCAAGGAAGTCCTCAAACACATCGTTACATTAAGGGACCGGAATCTGATTATACTGGAGGGCATCGAGGGAACCACACCCTATTATCTTGCACAGAGTCAGGAGGTGAAGGCATGAACGAAAAGGTGGGATCGGTTCTGGTTGTGGGGGGCGGTATCGCTGGAATGCAGTCATCTTTGGATCTGGCGGATTCCGGATACAAGGTCTATCTTGTTGACA
>CBDVCK010000108.1:0-10509 GCA_965372465.1 uncultured Thermoplasmata archaeon
TTTCTGATCTTGCAGATGCGAAATAAATATTTTTCATAGGTCTTCACCTTCAAAACTTCGATTCTTTTTTGAAAAATTCATCTCAAATTTCGTTTGATCTCCTTTTTAAGTGCTTTCTTATCGGGCATACCTGTATGCCATAATTTACCATCAATCACAATTGCGGGAACAGCTTGGAATCCCAGGGCAAGCACCCTGTCCTGATGCTCATATGCATTCAGTTCTACATATTCCACCTGCGGGTATTTCTTAAGCACTTTCTTCACAAGTTTTTTTGTAGAAGGACATACTGGACATGTTGGATTGTAGAACAGTTCTATCTTCATTACCCTCACCGTGAAGTATTCTCCTTTCGTATTTTTATGTAATGACTTACTTATTATAAAGCCGTTTTCTTTCGCACCTAATTTATATAGTATTATCTCCTTTATCAGCCCGGTGATTTTATGGATCCAACAAAAAAGATAGAAGAAACGGCAAAAAGCACGGTGGAAGCACTGGGAAGAGTGTATGAGAAACTTCCACACATGGAAGATGTGGTAAAACTCATTGAGAACAAGCAGACCGAGTTCCGGTTGAAGTTCGAGAACCTGACACTGGACGGCGATATCGCATTGGCCATTACCTTACTCAAAGAGGAAAAAAGCGATTAAACAGGATTAGAGAATCCTGCTATCTACCGGCAGAGATATACTTTTCTGTCGGGGCACTGACCGATAGTTAGAATAAGGAACGTGTAGTCTAATGAAGGAACTTGAAAGACTCATTCCACTCTGGAATATTATAAAAGACGGTTCGGTTCAGTGCGAGCTCTCACAGGAAAACAAGATGCTGGCTGTTCATCTCACATCTGACACGCTAATCATCGATATAAATGATCCAAAGGGATTGAAGCTGGTGTGGCCGCTTATCAGGAATTTCATCAGGCCCAGGATGAGGACAAGGGACCATATCCAGGAACGGGGTTCGGTTCTCTTGGGTGTTCTGGTATCATTTAGGGCAAAAGGATCGGGAATTGCCAATCATCTGTCCATGATCCAGGAACTTGCAACTATGCTTTATGAAAATGAAAAATGCGTCATCATTACTGAGAATGGAAAGCAGCTTGCAAAAATCGGGTACGGTGCGAGATCCTTTGGCATGCGCCTTTTAAATCTCAACCATATTGAGGTTTCAGATCTATCCGCTTTGATGAGATTACTGGAGGAGGTGACGTTGGGTCTATGAGATTTAAATGAAAAATGATTTTTCTTTTTTTATTATCGCCTGCCATAATTTGATCTTTTTCTTTTATCTCCTCTATATCTTGAATCTCCCCCTCTTCTGGAATCCCTTGGCCTACGCCTGTCAACGTAACCTTCGGGTTTGGGAAGTAAGGCTTTGGCTGATAAATCCACCTTCCCACTTTCTATTCTTATGACCTTTACCTTCACCTTATCCCCGACCTTCATTCTGTCCGTGACCTTATCAACATGCTCCCAGGCAATTTCTGAGACATGCAAAAAACCATCCTGGCCTGGGGTTAGGTTTAAGAAGGCTCCGAAGTTCATGATCTTAACCACCATTGCTTCTTCAAATATCTCGCCGACCTCAACTACGCGAACAAGTTCCTTTATGGTCTTTTCAGCCTCCTTTGCCTTCTCAGCATCTGTGGAGGTAATCAGTACCGTTCCATCATCTTCTATGTCGATTTGAACGTTGAATTCGTCGGTTATTGCCCTGATGACCTTGCCTCCCGGACCGATGACATCACCGATTTTTTCGGGATCGATTGTGAAGAATATGATTCTTGGAGCATAGGGGGAGAGTTCAGGTTTGGGTTTGGAAATGATCTTATCCATGGCGTCCAGGACTTGGTTTATGCCCCCCCGCATTTGTGCAATTGTAGCCTTAATTATGTCAGCCGTCAATCCCCTGGTCTTTGTGTCCATCTGAATCGCTGTAATGCCGGATCTTGTGGAAGCAAACTTGAAGTCCATGCCACCAGGCCCATCTTCCAAATCCTGAATATCGGTTATTACCTTCCACCGATCATTATCCGTTGCAAGTCCCATGGCAATACCCGCTACTGCCGCTTTGACAGGAACCCCTGCATCCATAAGTGCAAGACTGGAGCCGCATGTTGCTGCCATGGCTGAAGAGCCATTGGACGACATGACCTCGCTTACTGCCCGGACAGTGTAAGGGAAGTCCTCTAGTTCGGGGTACACTGGTGCAAGAGCCTTTTCTGCAATGGCTCCATGCCCGATTTCGCGTCTACCCGCACCTCTGATAGGTTTTACCTCACCGACACAATAGGGAAGGAAATTATAGTGATGAAAGAATTTCTTTTTAGTATCCAATTCCATTGTCTCTATGGAGAGATCGTCGCCAGGAGCTCCCAGTGTCACAACAGAGAGTACCTGGGTTTCCCCCCTGCTGAATAGAGCGCTTCCATGGGTTCTGGGTAATATACCAATTTCGGAAGTCAAAGGTCTTACCTCATCCAGTTTTCTTCCGTCAAGTCTCTGTTCCTTATCCAACATCGCTAAAGAAACCTGTGACTCAATGAACTCGTAGAAGAAGCTGCGTATGAGTTTTTTAAGATATTCACCAGTTGCTTCCTCGTCGCGTTCAGGGGTAGTGAGCTGCGGGACAAGTTCCGCAATTATCTTTTTCTTGAGTTTATCAATTGTCTCATATCGTTCACTTTTGGAGACTTTGGGTGAATTGAAAAGGAACTCGTTCAGGTTCTGTTTGGCTGCCGTTTTGATCTTTTCGATTACAACTTCATCATCCTGGGTGAGCGCAACCCTATGTTTAATCTCATCCCCTTCCGCCTTTTTACTTCCTACCTCAGATCTGATCTCATCAAGAAACTTTGCCATTGGGGCCATGGCCTCCATTGCAAACAAAATAGCAGCTTGTGCATTCTCATCTGTTACCTCATTTGCATCACAATCCACCATCACAAGTCGTTCGCCGTCACCCATGACAACCAGTTGAAGATCCGAAAATTCTAGTTCATCAACAGTGGGATTCACAACAAAATGTCCGTTCACCATACCGACTCGCAGACCCACAACTGGGCCGTCGAATGGAATATTCGATAAATGAATTGCACAGCATGCAGCCAATAATGCAATGATATCCGGTTTGTTCTCGTAGTCAAGGGAAAGCGGCAGGCAGATGATCTGTACATCATTTCTCATATCCTGAGGAAAAAGAGGTCTAAGTCCGCGATCAATCATTCTTCCTATAAGTATGGCTTGATTGGATGGTCTTCCTTCACGTTTAATGAATCTGGGGCCTTTTATCCTTCCCGCAGCAAAATAACGCTCTTCATAATCCACCATCAAAGGGAAGAAATTCATACCTTCCCTTGCCTCCTTGGACATGGTTGCCGTAGCCAAAATAGCTGTCCCTCCGATTTGGACTGTCACGGAAGCTCCAGCCTGCTGGGCCATGCGGCCGCACTCTATTATTACTTTTTTACCTGAAAATTCAGTTTCAAATTTCTTGATAGTCATTTCTTCACCACTATTTATCCACTTGTTGGTATTATTCCTTGTTTTTTCATTTGTATGGCCATGACAGTTTCTTTGTTCATTAGGTATTCAAATAGGTAGCCGAATGTCTTAAAGAACGTCCTGTGCCTTTTTTAGGGAATTGACAATCGCCTAATATAAGGTTTGCCCAAAAGTTTGCTGCTTAATAAATAACAAGTTAAAAAGTAAAGAGAAAGATACTTATATTATATAGTGTTTGAATATACCCGTTATATAAAAAGGGCGAATTGGGATAGTATGATACTGTTTACAACCTGGTTTGGAACATTTCTTTACGAAGACGAGGGCGTTGTTAAATCAAATTTGTTTCCCAAAGATGCCAAGGAGATCGCAAGACGGTTAAATTCAATAGCAGAAGGTAAAGTTCTTAAAGAAGAGAAACAGCTTTCCCAGGGCCTTTCTCGATTTTTGGTTCTGGATGACCGTCTCGGGGCATTGGGAGGGGAGAAAATCGAAGAGGACATACCTGATCTTTCCTGCGAAGATTTCGGTTTAACAGGGGACATTCTTCATGAAGCCATGATGATTCTGGCAAAGGAGAAAACCGATGCAAGGGTTACAAAGGACGAGGCTATAGGCCAGGCCGTTAATGCATTGGACGACCTTGTGCAGAGTGCTAATCTGCTTTCCGAGCGACTGCATGAATGGTACGGGATGCATTTTCCCCAGCAGAGGAGGGTTCTTTCGGAAGGGGAGTTCATAGAACTGGTGGTTTCGGAGTGCAGGAAGGAAATATCTGAAGACAAAGCGGATTTAGAGCCCATATCCGAACTTGCATTGCTCCTTGGAAGCATACATAAGAAAAAAAAGGTGCTGGAGGAGTTCATTAAAAACGAAATGGATAACAATATACCAAACATGTCATATCTTGTTGGACCAATAATCGGAGCCAGACTCATGGCCAAGGCAGGCGGACTTACCAGGCTTTCAAGACTTCCTTCAGGCACAATCCAGGTGCTGGGTGCGGAAAAAGCACTGTTCAGGCATCTGAAGGAGGGTTCAAATCCTCCAAAACACGGTCTTATCTTCCAGCATCCTTTGGTACACCGGGCACCCTATTGGCAGAGGGGAAAGATAGCAAGGGCCTTTGCATCAAAAATCGCTATTGCTGCGAAATTAGACGAACATTCAGATAAATCCATGGGAGAGGAACTGAAAAAAAAGCTTCTGGATAGGATCGAAGAGATAAAAAAGAAATATCCTACTCCAGAAAAAAAAGGCATGAAGAAGAGAAGATAAAATTTCCTTTGATAATAAAGGCGGATTTTTATGGGGAAGCGATATGCATGGTTCAGAATCATCCGCCCGCCAATCCTCTTTATCAGCGCTCTTGGTGCAGCCGTTGGTGCTCTGAATGTGGATTTAACCCCTGACCCTCTTACATTTTGGCTGGCCTTGATTGCCTGGGCTCCATTGGTCTATACAGGTATAATGGTACACAACGATTACACAGATTTGGCCTCTGATAAGATCAACCGTCCACAAAAACCCGTTCCAAGCGGGGCCATTTCCCCGAAAACCGCGAAATGGACAGGTTTGGGGATGATGTTCGTTGGAACAATATTGGCTTTTTTCATTGATATTCACAATGGAAATATCAACTATTCCGCGGGACTTGTTGCCCTTTCACTGACCATTGTGGGTATCGTCTACAATCACTGGGGAAAGGGATGGGGAATATGGGGCAATGTGTTTGTTGCCTATGGTGTGGCCATCATCCCTTTTTACGGTGCCGTGGCAATGGAACCGGTAGACGGTATCTTAAAAATGGCACCCTTGGCCTTGGCTATATTTGTAATGGAGATCGGAAGAGAAATCATAGTATGTGCTGAAGATGTCCAGGGTGATATCAAGGCCGGCTTTAAGACCTTCCCGGTGCGCATCGGAGCAAAAAAATCCATGTATGTGGCTGTTCTGTTTTATGTTGGCTTTGCAATACTTTACCCGGCTCCCTTCATCTTCAGATGGGATGTACTGCCCTCCCTTTATTACGATCCAGTGTATCTTTTTGGTGCTACAGCATTCGCAGTGTTGCTGTTTGGTACCTGGTTTCTGACCCTGAGACAGATGACAGAAAAAGCGTTCTGGAACTACATCAGAACAGGAACACGGGTGGGTGTGATATTCTTTCAGTTCATTCTTCTGATTTCGGCGTTTTATCCGGGAAAAATATGATGGTTTTATAGAATTGGGATTTTATTGTGATCCCCAAATCAGATAAGTGCATGTTCTTCAAAATATTCCGGCGCGCATATTCGAAGCTCCTTCATCATCATCTGGCGGACCATCCTGGTTCCCTCAGGCCCGAGAAAGCTGTCCAATGCGTACACCATTCTTTTTATGAACCGCTCGGCAAGCTCGGGAGTGAGTGTATCCTCTGTTGCTCCAACCTCGTTAAGCTGTCTTTTAATTATACCTGGAAGTACAATGGGTGCAATGGGTTCCAATTTCTGCTTGATGCCTTGAATAAATGCCCTGGAATACATCAAATACCCTCATATTGAGAATTTCTTCAGCCGCTCCAGATGGTCGATGACTTTCTTGAAAATCATAAAGAAACAAAATCCCATGCCAAAGGCGATTACAGCTCCTGCTGCATTAAAGAGCCATGCATCACCCACACTACCTATGAACCTGAGTCCAAAACTTGCAAGATACAAAACTGATGCAATTAGAAGATACGTCACCGTTACCTCCACCATTCCTCCGCCGGTGAGCTTTAGAGCCTCTCTACCCTTTGTTACTCCCATAAAGACTGCAAAAAGAGCGCACACAACACCTAAAAGCTCGAGAATCGATATCACTATTGATGGCATATCCATTGAATCACCGTCGAATAAAGGAGCGTAGGCATATTTAAGAATGTTGTCCTGATTATCTAGTGCGGATACTAAGAGACATATCCTTATAATCGGGATTTCAATACAAATCTTATAGTAATATGCAACAATCATTAAATAATGTAAAGTGATTTTAGAGTAGCCGGGGGAAAAGATGGTACCTGAAGGCAAGGTTCTTAATAATAAAAATCGCAAAACAAGAAATCGATTAACAGTAAACGAAAAAATCCTACTGCACCTTCTTGAAAACCTGAAGTCCAAGAATCAAAGAGAGGCACCGAAGGCCATCACACAGATGGGAATCGCAGATAGTGTGCAGATCAGGTGGAACCACGTACCCAGGGCCATGGTCCAGTTAAAAAAGATGGGTTATATATCAGAAGACATAACCCATATAGAGGGAAAGACCAGGAGGCAAAAGGCGTATTATCTGACAGATGAGGGTTTGCTTTCTGCAAAAAATTTAAGGGAGAAACTCCTGAATTGGGATGTATTTCTTAAAAGAGCGGATGGTCAGATGACGAAATTGAAACTTTCGAGGGTGAACTCCACATTGAAGACCAACCTTTCGCCCCTGACAATATATATGAACCTTTCCGATGATGATGTCATTGAAGAAAAATACCTTTTGCATGGTGTGCAAAAAGAAAGTGAAAAGAAATCCTTTCGGATATTTTTTTCCTCAGGTGAGATTTCATGGCCCAAGGAGTTCATTAACAGGGAATCCGAGATTACAACCCTCCGTAATTGGATCAACGGCACGGAGTACGGAACAATTGTTGTTTTTGGAAGCGTGGGCATCGGAAAGAGTGCCCTTGTTGCCGAGATTTTGAGACGATACAAGGATAAGAAGAACATCTTCTGGTATCAGTTATCTGAGGAAGACACCTCCAGGGACATATTCAACCAATTATCCGAGTTTCTCCTGAAGTTCGGAAATGAGAATCTCTGGAAATATTTGAAAGAGCACGAGACAATCGAACTTCCCGAAATCATGCGGATCATGGATAGGGCATTTAGGGATATCGAAGCGATTTTGACCTTTGTCAACTATTTCAGTGTGAGTGAGGAGGTGGCTGATCTATTCTCAGGCCTTTGCGATTTGGCAAAGAAGAACAAATCCATAAAGATCATAGTGGGTGCATGGGACTCCACACCTTTTTACTGCAGGTTCTACGATAAAAGCGAGGTGGAAGAGAAGAGAATCGCTGAGCTGACAATCAAAGGGTTGGATAGGGAAGGCATAAAAAAGTTACTCGAAACCCCCAACATAGATTCCGATGCACTGAAGAAGATCGACTTATTGACAAGAGGTCATCCCTTGACAATCGAGCTCATCAAAAAAGGTGATGTAAACAGCCTGAAACGAATCAAAGGCTTTTCCAGACAGGAAGCCTCGCTGTTATTGTACTTGAAGGGTGTGGAGGGGACCTAGGTTCTATTTCTGTCCTCTTTTATAGATCACGGCAAATAAAACCATGACTATGATTATAGCTATTGCAGCTAATATAAGCAACAGCAGGAGCATAAATGATATACCCTCGCTTTCATCTTCCTCACCAATAAGGACAATGGAAATCGAATCCTCAACCTCGTAGGTACCATCGGATATCTTGATGAGAATATCATGCCAGCCAGAATCTTCATCTGTGGTGTCCCATGTATATGACCATTCCCCATCATCATCCAGATTGTCAAGGATGTCGGTCCATGTTCTTCCGTTGTCAGTGCTGATATGAAGTTCGGTTATATGGACGTTATCAGATGCTTTTCCCTCTATTAGGACAGTATCACCAATATCAAATACATTATCCTCACCCATTGCCGTGATTTCCAGTTCTGGCATCTCCCTATCCACAAGGTTGATGTCAACTGATAACACAACCTGATTGCCCTCTCCATCCAATGCGGTAACTGTAATGGAATAACCACCAACAGGCAATCCAAGTGTTTCCCAAATGTAGGTCCAATCACCATCATCAAGGTTTGATAGAACATCAATCCAGGTATCTTGGGAATCTGTGCTCAGTTCGAGCTCTGAAATCTCCATGTTATCTGTGGCAGTGCCTGTGATTATAATGGTATCTCCACAGTCAAAATCTTCATTCTGAGGAGGAGATGTTATGGTGATAAAAGGCCCCGAAGTATCCACCAGTTCGATGAAGATATAGTCGGATGATTCCTGTCCATGCTCATCTTCTGCTTTTACTTTTATGGTCTTGGTCCCAAGGGAACTTCCGCTGGTGTCCCAATCATAGGACCATTGCCCATTTGAAAGATGCGAAATGATATCCTCCCAGGTTTGTCCTCCATTTAGGCTCAGTTCAAGTTCGAAAATTCCAATATTATCTGTAGCATCACCTGAAATCGTGATAGTGGAGCCCACATCAATTTGAGAATCGGATGATGGATTGGTAATAGCAATATAAGGCTTCTCTGAATCCACTAGCTCAACTGTAATCGAATATGAACTGTTGTATGCGTCATCAGAGGCATTGACCATTAAAGTGTGATGTCCGAGAGATAAGCTAGTAGTATTCCATTCGTAAGACCATGAGGTGTCATCTAAACTGGATAGAATATCAAGCCAATTTTGTCCTCCATCAATGCTCAATTTAAGACTCACAATCTCCACATTGTCCGAGGCATCTCCTCTAATTGTAATTGTTGTTCCAACGTCAATCTTCGAATCCGTAAGGGGATTCGAAATGGAAATTGAAGGTGGTTCCAGGTCCGAAAGCTCAATAGCTTCCCAACTAGAAACCAACTTTCGATTTATTCCATCCGAGGCAAGAATTTGAATTACATAATCCTCAAGCGCTAAACCGCTGGTCTCCCAATTATAGGACCATTGATCATTGCTCAATGTTGATAATATATCGGTGTAGCTTTCGCCGCCGTCCGTACTGATCTGCAGCATGGAGATATCGATATTATCTGATGCAGTGCCTGAAATTAAGATTGACTGACCTATATTGATTTGATGGTATTCCAAAGGATTTAAGATTTCAATTGATGGTGGCTCTAAATCAACAAGCTCGATTTGTATTGTATCTGAACTTTGAGTGGAACCAAAGTCCGCTTTTACCTCAATTGTGTATGGACCAAGATCCAATGAATCGGTATCCCAGTAATAGGTCCATTTATTGTCAGTTGAAGAAAGGGATATCCAGTTGCTGCCGGAATCCGTGCTCAGCTCAAGGGAGACCAATTCGGATTCGTTGGTGACTAAACCTGATATCGTAATGATATCCCCGGCATTCAGTTGAGAGCCTTCAGAAGGATTTACGATTTTCACAGTGTGGGGCGGAGGATTATAGTATAGATCCAAGATCAATTCCACCACCTTTGTTGTTTCTATGGAATCCCTGTTGGATAGAACAAAATACCAATTCCCATCATCTGGAAGGTCGAATTCAAAAGCATCCGAGTTTGCATTTTCCTGGAATTTATAGGAATCGAAGTTGTAGCCTTTTAGAAAATTATCAAACTCGCCTTGCGTGGTAATAAAGGAATCAATATGGTTGGCAGTGAAATCTTCTATAGGATTTTCAGGATGCTCCTCGGGAGGTATCTCCTCGGAATGGTAGTTACCGGTCAGCAGGTTTCGTGGGCGCTGCACCCCCTTCGTGACCTCATAGCTCACCTCCAATCTGTATCTTGGATCAGGGGGATTCGGATTTGACTGCACATCTGTGTCAAGTTGCGGATTAGGTGCCGAGCCTTCAAGGAAAAATGTGAAGGCGTAATCTTCACCGTGCTCAAGCTCGATCTTACCGGACTCGGTGCTGCCCACCTTGCTTATGATCTTGAATGTGAAGTTATGGTTGCCGTTTGCCCGCTCTTGAGTTGCCAGTTTGAAAAGTGTTTTACCATCTGAATCTGTATAATTCCAGATACAGGGAAAGGGAATTTCAACCTGGTAACCCTCGATATTGACTTTGAGCCAATAACTGATGACAAGAACCCTTGCACCGTCAACGGGATCGCCGTTGTTGTCCAGGACCCTTATGGTCACGTAATTCAGATCTTCTTCAGGAATGTAGTGGTCTGTTACTTCCCAGGTATCATCATCGCCGCCCTGTTTCATAATCCCTGATCCCCCTCTTTCTCCCCACCCT
>CBDVCK010000109.1:0-10498 GCA_965372465.1 uncultured Thermoplasmata archaeon
TGAAAAACCTGAAAACACATTCGAATTTTTCAAGGGTCTTGGGATGGTGGATTATTCTAAAACATTCAAATCCTGGCTAAGAGCGTTTCCCAGACCGATTTTTATAATAACCACAAAGAATGGTTCAATAGTGGCTTGGGTATATATCACAGGTTGGAAAGAGCCCTCAAAAGACGGTGACTCCATATACGTTCTAAGGGCCATAGAAACCCTATATAAATTCCGAAGCAGAAAACTCGGCCTTAGACTCCTTATGCTGGGTCTGAACCAAACCTCGGGATACATGGTTACTAAACCCCTTAATGAAAAGGCCGAAAATTTCTTTAGAAATGCTGGATTCATGGCAGAGAATGAGTTTAAAAGATGTCCCATCGATCTAACGAGTTATCACGGATATCTAATACTACCTCCATTCAAGAAGTTTATAATCCTGAAGAATTCCCAACACTACTTTTCAAATGACTAGAATCGACCTTTTTTTTAGCACGGTTTTATAAATTATTCTTCGTCAATATTCTTTTCTTCATTCTCACCGGTAAGCTCTTGCAAGATGTTGTCGATTTCAGATTCCTCTTCCTTGTCCTCTTCCTTGTCCTCTCCCTTGTCCTCTTCCTTATCCTCTCCCTTGTCCTCTTCCTTGTCCACATCCTCCCATTTCTCTATCATTTTCGAGAGTTCCTCCTTCTCCCGGGGTGAGAGCGTTTTTGACTTGGATATTGTAGCAACAAAACTTTCGTATTCCCCTTTGGTTATTTTTCCATCCTTTAGCATGTCATCTAGATCTTTTACAACACCTTCTGGTAATCTTTCGAATTTTTCAGAAATGGCCGCTTTTCGAATCTCACCGCGTTTGCTTGCCAAAACCTCCTGAAGTAACAGAAAATGCAGATCATCAAGCTGACCTGATGAGAACTCTTCTTTTATTCGATCTTGGAATTCGGTTAGCTTTTCATCCTTTACATCCGGATCTTCATCCTCCTCAATTACCCGGTCCAACTCAAGCATATGCTCCTTTAATCTGTCCTTCTTATGCTTCATCATTAATAGGCCAAATGCTGCAATAATAGCGGTAATAACACCAGATAGTACTGCTAAGAAAAGTCCCCACCAATCATATGATAATCCCATGAACTCCTCTTTCCCCTCCACAACATCTGCAACCTGAACATTCCAAGTGAATGTTGAATTTGCGCCCGATTCGGTTTCACTAACCTCGGCCGTTATGTTTCGAATTCTGCTGGAGGAGTAATCAGGTGAAAATGTGTATTTATCTGAACCTTCAAAGGCCATTACTCCATCGATATACCATGTAACGTCTAAATTATCTCCATCCTCATCCGATTTTGTGATTGCGAAATTGAGGGTGTCGCCTTCTTTAATGCTTGCGGTTCCTCCTTCAGGTTCCACCACGGTAATTTTCGGTAACCGGTTCAATTTTTCTACATTCACTGTCCATGTGATTTCACTTGTATCGTCACCATCAGTAATTATTAATCTTAGGATATACTCGCCTTCAGAGTCGTAGTCAGTTTTCAAATTGTAGAATGACTTGGACACACCCTCTTCCAGCAAAACGATCCTGCCGTCAAGCGTCCACCTGTATGATAATGCATCCTCATCTATATCAACTGCAGAAGCATTGAATTCCGCAGTCTCTTTTTCCGTTATAATTATTTCACCTATCACTGGGTTTTGGGTTATATTCGAAGGTGGACTGTTTTCAATTACAGTGGTTGTACTGGAATACCAATCGCTAAAATCATTACCATCATATACCCTAACTTTGTAGAACCATATCTCACCTTTCTGCGTCAGTACCCATTGGATTTCTTGCATACCATTGTAATCTTCCATATGACCGTTATCCTTGTACCATTTGATTTCCCAGATCGTTAGTGTATCACCATCCTCATCCTCGAATAAATCTTCAAACTCTGGTACGAGATTCTCGTTTGACTGTGCTCTCTGGGGGATTAGCGATACGGTTCCGTTTATTTTGGGGGGTTTATTTGGAATAGTTATCGATGCAGTTGTGTACCATTCACTCCAGTCCTCACCATCAAATCCCCTCAGGGTTGCATTCCAACCTTCCCCCTTGACTAAATAATCCCCGGGTACGGTAATACTATTGTCAAATTGAGGCATTGCATTATCATCTACAATCCATCTAATCTCGATATTTCCTACACTATCACCATCAATATCTTCCAGTGAATAATCCAACATCAACCATCTATTCATATCATCAGAAACCAGTGATATCTGGGCATCAGCAATTTCGGGAGGAGTGTTTTGTATTAATACACCACCAGACACGACCTCAAGTCCCACACTGATGCCGTCGCTTGGGGTTACATAACAGAACCACGTCTGGCCCTTGAAGACTCTTTCTGCAGATGTGACATTACCTGAAATCCCGCTGTCCTGCCCAACACCAAATGCATCTTCATATATCCACCTAAATGATGTGCCGTTATCGGAGTCGCCATCATAGTCGTAGAAATCATAGGTCACCTCAATTGAATCGGATGATGTGGGATTTTGAGGATTGATTGTTACATTAGAAACTACTGGGGGAGTGTTGAATATTTCAACAGGGTCTGTCCATGCTTCCTGGCCAAAATCCTCTCCATCACTTGGTAAAATCCTGCATCTCCAAAGGTCTCCTCGCTGGCTATAGGAATTTGACAGTATACTGAAATTTACATCGTATTTCGTCCAGTTGGTACCATCAAGGGAGCGATACCATTCATAGGCGGTCCCGTTCTCGGAATCGTCATCCGGATCGGAGAAAATATACTGTACCTTTAAATCATCTGCTCCAGTTATAATAGTATCTCCTGATTCGGCTACTATCCTGGAATATTGAATGGAAGGTGGTGTATTGCCTATAGTCACATTCTGGGAATATTCATATTGTCCTTCATTATCTCCATCATGGGGAGTTACAACACAGGCCCAAATCTGGTTCTTTGACGTATATTGACTGGGTAGATAGAAACTATCGATTGTGGAGTAAATCCAGTTATCGCCAGCGTCATTATATATGTACCATTTATGGGTAGTTTTAGAGGAATCCAGACCGTCATCATCCAGATCATAGACATCAAATGTGACATAAAGATCATCTCCCCCTGTTGGATCAGTGGGAGTAATAGTTACATTGGCAACTGAAGGCGGTGTGTTTAAAATTGGAATAATATTGGTTTCAAAAGCATAAAAAGGATAGGTGCTGTTGTAACCGTCGGATGGATAGACATAGGCCTGCCACAGTTGGCCTTTTTGGGTGTACTGGGGAGTAATTGTAGTCATTTGATCTAATGTTGAATTGTATACTCCGTTTACGTACCAGTGGATTATTGTCCCAGATTCTGGGTCGTTTTCTGGATCTTCATACGTATATGTTAAAATAATATCATAATTTGTTTTAGGTAGGATTGTAAAATCATCAGGAATGGGGAATGGATTGTCATAGTATCCGATAATTCCGATCAGTGTAATTATTGGAAATTGATTTGATACCTGAACATCCAAATGCTGGCTGTAATTGATATACACTTCCGCATTGCCGAAGTGACTTCCGTCAAAAACATAGATATTATGGGGATTATCGAGGTATTCATTGTCCCGAAATACGGTTTTTTCGTGTATCAATATCCACTCAGCATATCCAGAAAGAGCCAAGCTTTCAAAAACTATGTTGTCTATTGAATTCACAATGGTGATATTCGCAGCCAGAGGGATATTGTTGTCGATATCATAGACCTGGATTGACAGATAGTGGTAAAGCTCCAACCTTGAAGCGGAATCGCCTATCCAGAGTTTTGAGAGGTTAAATGAGGTATTCAATAGGTATACTACGGCTGAATTGTTGAGAGCAAGGGATGTATCCGATATTGGATTTATCGTGGAATTGATTATCAAAACTGTTCCCCCTTCCCCTTCGAATCCCTCGGCGATTATCTCACCCGAAATACAGTTGGATATCTCGCAGTTCTCAATATTAATTGGACCTGGACTGCGAATTTCCATTCCGTAAAGAGTGAGGTTAATGGTGGTATTATAGAGGTATATGTCCCTGCATCCGGTAATCAGCATCCCCTGTTGAATAAAATTGAAGTACGTATCATTTACATATACATTATTGGAATTAATAAGGTTTATACCGATATCCCCCGAAGAGATGTTCAAATTCCTAATCTCGGCTGACGATTCGTTTTCAAGAGCCACGAAAAAGTTGATCTCTCCAGAGACCATATCCACAATCACGCTGTTCGAACACCATGACGTGAATATCCCGATATCTGGTCTCTCTCCCTCAGAATCAAAGTAACATTCTTTAACAGTTGTATAGGAAGAGAACTCGGCATAGATTCCGTAAAGACCGTGTCCAGATATATTGGAGTTTTCTATGGTTGTATTTATCGAGGAGGTTATGTGAACTGCAGGAACTCCCCTGATTAATGGATTGTTGAAAATCCGCGAGTTAGTACATTCAACAAAATAGATTCCCCTGGCAGGGGTTCCATCCTGGCTGTTCGCCTTGATATTGGATTCATAAACATTCACATTGTATGATGTCTCTGCATGAATTCCGGATAAAGTCCATCCCTCCAAATTACAATTTGATACAGAAACATTTGAAGAATCCTTAATCTTAATGTAATACTCGGCTGGATCCGGAGATGGTGATGTAGAAAAGGAGATGTTATAGAGCAGGCCCTTGAGATCCGAGATCCCGTATATTCCCAAACCTCTGGAACGGACTTCAATGGTTGTGTTTGTTACAGTCAGATTCTCTGTGAGCGAATGGATTCCTTTTATGGATTCATCATCTGTAAAATCATCTGTTCCGGGTTCTTTTATTTTGGATGCATTTATTACAACATTCGCATTTGGTTGGATCTTGAAATAATACGGGAATACTAATTTCCTTTGCACAGTAAGATTTTCAGCAATTAATGAACCTGTGTCGTTTACAAAAATTCCATATATTTCCTCATCTGGTGATTTTATCTCTAAAGTGGTATTGAGAATGTCCAGATTGCCGAAGATCAAAAGCGAACCGTGCAATTCGATAATCATATTTTCTATAAACTGCGGGGATGTAGAATTAACCACCCAATCACCACAGGTTGTCCACGGCCATTCATCGCTTTTATTTTCACCATCCCAGGATGTTACAGCATAGAAGTATTCGTCCCAGTTTGCCGAGCCTTCCAGATGTGTATAGGTTGTACCTGGAACCGTTGCATTTGGATTACGGACTGGGGCAGTAACATAATTCCATAAATCTGACCAGGTTTTTGCCATATATATATCATACTCTACTACATCAAGAGATATGGAAGGATCCCAGGTGAGAATGGTACTGCTCATATCATCTGATCGAGCTACGAGGTTCGTTGGTTCAAATGGAGGGGCGTTTCCATTGAAAGTGACATTAACCCTCATGTTCCTGTCAACCTGGTAGAGTGTTGCGTTTTGGACAAACCAACCGGGTCCACTTGCCTCGGTCTCATGTGGATTTCTATCATCCGCGGTTGAACCCCAGGTCCAGATTACTTCTGTTGCAGCAAGGTTTCGTGCAAAACCATCTGATCCTGTAACACCTGTTGCATCTGCTGTAGATGTCCCGTCAATTATGGAAACCTCAGCTCCAGCAATGGGACCGGTTTTATCATCAACGTAGACATCGACCCACCATTTTTTTACTAATTGCGAAATACCCGAAAAATCTGCTGCCGTTGTATTTGTTGTGTTTATAATAACAATATCCGAATCCCAAATAGCCAATAGATCCAAGGTGGAGTTCATAACCGTTGCATAGCTTCCCCACTGAGCCATTATATCCTGGATGGCATTATCAATCGTAATGTTTTCAATTGAAATATTTGAATTGTACAAATAGATCCCAGTTTCTGCATCGTTGATGTACAAGTTATCCACCCTTGTGGAATTCCCTACACTGTCCCAGAGGTGGATTCCGATATTGACATCGGTTAACATCGAGATATTGGCAAGATATACCTCCCTTGTCCATTCTAACCTTATCCCAAAATCCTGCTCCATGGTCCCGTTTATTATTATGTCTTCAGCAAATATGTCTCCTTCTCTTACCCAGAGGCTGAGGTTGATATTGTAGGTCTCAATATCTCTCACAATTATATCAGAACTATAATCAACCCAGATACCATTTACAAAGTTTTGGGAATCTGTCTCGATGTACCCACTGGAAACCGTTATATTGGCGGAATAATCACTCAGGGTAACTGCTGTATCGTCAACTCCAGTTATTGTGAAGTTCGTAATTGAGGATTCATTTACAGTATGATAATATATGGGACGCGAACCATTGGTTATGTCTATCCTGTCCAGGGTAATGTGTTGGCTATCTGTAAATCTGATCACATGTTCCCCGCCGCTAATAATGGAGTCGGTTATTGTTATGTTATCCGAGTTTACCCCTTCAATCCACCCTGAGACGTTAAATCCATTGAGATTTTTAATTGTCCCAAAGGAGCAATCCTGCAAATTTATCACATTTGAATTATCGTTTGTAGAGACATTATCTATTGTAAAATTAGTGGATTGTTCAATATCTATTCTACTATTCCATTCCTCTGATTCGAGAATGTGGATATCTGATAACTCGAAATCATTGCTAATCCTGATTTCCAATACTCTCTCAGAGTCGTTGCTAATTATGTTATTAAGCTTGAATCCAGAGCACATGTACGTCTGGATATGCTGGTCAAATCCAAGATTGAAATTTTCGATTAAGAAGTTATTCGAATACTGGGCATCCACAACACTGCTTTCCTCGGTTTCGAAAAACGAGATGTTGCTAAGTATAACACCCTCTGCATTATTCAGCATAATCGGTGTCATTCCAATCTGGGATACGTACGAGTCCTCAACATAGAAACCCGAGTTGTTCCCGAAAAACGCAAGACCAATAATAGTTGAATTTATTCTCGAGTTCGATATATGCCCAGAATTTGTTGAAACGGACAATCCCAGGTGCTCCGGATTTATTAAATCTATGAATCCATTCTGCCTTATAGTGGAATTTTCTACAATCAAAGTGGAGCCTTCCCTTGCAATGAAATAATAATAGGCTGACAGAAGTACGCTATCATCGTCATCGGGAGTATCGGTTATGTAGCAATCGTATATTTCCAAAGTACCGTTGTTCTGCACAATTATTTCATAGGGCTGCAGATACTGGGACATCATTCTGAGTGTGCAGTTATTGAGAATCAGATGGCCGCCATCTTCTATTGTGAGATCACCATATAATTCATATATATTATCATTGTATGCCTCGTTTCCAGTAACTGTCCAGTCTCCATTAATTACAATTGGAGCTGCTGAAACGAAATCTAGGACATTCAAATGGTTACTTAACGGCAGTCCCATCAATAATATGCCTGCTAGCAAATACAACGAGATAAATTTGTTTTTTCTCATTCAGATACCTCCCCAAGTACCCCAGAAGGTGGTATAAAATAAATCTTTAAGTCAGTAATACATGATTCATATGATATTTCAGGTAAATTCGAAAATAGCATGAATGCTATTATGATGTACATTGGTTTTTTCATAAACCTCACCTTAAGTCACTATTTTAGCCCACAAATAACCAATATTATGCCCCCCCTTGGGTAACTATCCAATATATTTCTTACTATTAATATATAACCCATAACATATTCTTTATCGGAAAATGAGCAAAATATTAATTAAACCCAATATATAAAAAGAAGGCACAGTTTTGGGGTGATAAAATTCAAAATTTTACCGATAGAATTATTAACAAAAATGCTATTAAGGTCTCTGGGGGAACATAAATGGAAGCGATAAAAAGCATTTTCAAACCTAATTCGGTTGCCGTAATAGGCGCGTCCCCGAAAAAGGGGAAAGTTGGCAATATTGTTCTCAATAATATAATCTATGGCTCCGATGATAATGAAAAAAACGGGGTAGTTGCGGGATTTAAAGGCAATATCTATCCAATAAACCCTACTGCAGATGAAATATCGGGGTTGAAAGCTTACGACTCCATAATCAAGGTTCCAAGCGAAGTGGATATGGCTGTAATCTGTATTCCTCCAAAAGCGGTTTTGGACACAATTGAGGATTGCGGCAAAAAAGGAGTTAAATCCCTTGTGATTATTACTGCAGGTTTTTCAGAGATGGGGGTAGAGGGGAAAAAGCTTGAAAAAGATATCGTCTCTACCGCAAATAAATTCGGAATCCGAATTATAGGTCCCAACTGCCTTGGAATAATCAGTCCATTTGTCGATCTTAACGCCACTTTCGGGGATGCGGTCCCAAAAAGAGGCCCTATCTCTTTTGCCTCTCAAAGTGGAGCTCTTTGCACCTCAGTAATTCAATATTCTTTCGAGGAATATCTTGGATTCTCCAATTTTGTAAGCATTGGAAACAAGGCCGATGTGGACGATGCGGATTTAATTGAATACTTCCATTCGGACCCAAATACGAAATGCATAATGCTTTACATCGAATCCCTAAAGAACGCTCGAAAATTCTTTGACATTGCAAGAAAAGTTGTGAAGGATAAACCAATTGTGGCATTTAAATCCGGTTATACGGAAGAGGGTGCAAAAGCAACATCATCACATACAGGGAGCATTGCTGGATCAGATGCTGCTTACGAGGCTGCTTTCAAGCAGGCAGGCGTATTTCGGGCAAGGACATTGTGCGAGCTCTTCGATGCATCAAGGGCTCTAGCTTATCAACCGGTGCCAAAGGGTGAGAATATTGCGATTCTGACAAATGCTGGTGGTCCGGGTGTACTTGCAGCAGATAAAATGTATAGCCTCGGTATGAAATTTGCCCAACTCTCGGAAGACACCCTTTCACAGCTTGATGAGATATGCCCTGCAAACTGGAGCCGCCGAAATCCGGTGGATATTATAGGTGATTCCACTGCAAAAAGATATGATGATGCCCTCAAGATATTAATGAATACAGAGGAAGTGGATGCTGTAATTCTGCTTTTGGCTCCAACAGCCATGGCCCACCCCCTTAATATTGCATATCGAATAGTTGATATCCAGGAATCAACAGGAAAACCCATTACTGTTTCCTTTGTGGGCATGATACACCAGGAATCAGAGAATTATCTGGACAGTAAAGGAATACCAGAAATCGAGTATCCTGAACGCGCCGTGTTTGCAATGCACGCTCTAATGGAGCGCTACCATTTCATGAAAAAGGAGGGGATAATGTGAATAAAGAGAAAATTTCCCAACATATATCTGCTGCTATCAAAGACGGAAAATCGATTCTTACACTTGAAGAGGCAAGAGAAATTATGGAACTTTCAGGGATTCCCTTTAACAAATCAGGTTTTGCAGAATCAGAAGATGAGGCTGTTGCGCTTGCCAATGACATGGGCTATCCTGTGGCAATAAAAATCGTATCACCTCAAATCGTTCACAAAACCGAGTCAGGCGGAGTCAAGCTCGGAATCGATTCGGAAGAGGAACTGAGGAAAGCTTACAAAGATATCATGAAAAGTGTAAAGGAAAACGAACCGGATGCAGAGATCCAGGGTATGTCGGTAGATGAGATGGTAAAGGGAACAGAGCTTATCATCGGAACCACAGTGGACCCGCAATTTGGCCATATGATCATGTTCGGCATTGGCGGAATATTCGTTGAAATATACGAAGATGTAAGTTTCAGGTTGATTCCCATTACCCCTGGTGATGCTAAAGAGATGTTACATGAAATCAAAGGCAAACCCCTTCTTGACGGAGCACGAGGCAGGCCCAAGGTCAGTGAGAAAGAGATGATAGATATCCTGATGACAGTTTCCGAGCTGGTCACTTCTCATCCTGCCATCCAGGAGATGGACCTCAATCCCCTCATGGCAACCGAAAAAGGGGTTGTTGCAGTGGATGCCAGACTTATATTGAAGGGTAAAGAAAAACCTGAGAATCAAAAAGGATTCAAAGATATGATTGAGGAAATGAAAAGGGACAGCCATTGAAAAACAGAATCGAGGTGAAAGTATGCCAATTAAGATAGATATACATGGAAAAAAATTCTGCAAGGATTGCGTTGAGGTTCTTGCTGGATCGCGCGGGGCAGACAAAGTGGATAAGAAATTGCTTCCTGTTCTTTCGGCAATTGACAATCCAAATGAGCTTCCCTTTCTTCTGGATGAAATAAATTCCCTTGAGCAAACAGATGATCTTCGCCTTGCCTTGGTTAGGGTCCAGGTGCACTCGGAACTGATGATGCGGGAGGACTTGAACCTGTATCAAAAGAGGCATTATGTGGCAGAAACCATTGAGAAACTGCTTTGGGGAGAACTTCTTTTGGACAGGGGAAAGGAAGAAGAGGATGAGGAAAAAGGAGATTAACAATAATAACGTAGATTTTATTACATTATATAGGCATCCTTTTCGCTTTATATATCCCAGGAAAAATTTAAGTACACTTTTTATCATGTGAACATAAA
>CBDVCK010000110.1:0-10330 GCA_965372465.1 uncultured Thermoplasmata archaeon
CAGGGCATCCTCAGTAGGTCTATAGAAGAAGAAACATAACATGTTGTTCTTATCCATGGAAACTCCTATTTACCACCTCACCGATTCATAGAAGTATGCCAGGAAAAAACAAGAAAACAAGAAAAAGATATATTGCATTCAAAATTCACGCATCCCGGACCATAACAAGAAAGGAATTTATCGCAGCAATCAGAAGTAGTGTTTCGGATAGAAATTCATGGGATAGAATCAAACCCTGGCTCACAACCTTTGAAGATAATTGTGGTATTCTTAGGTGCACACATATTGCAAAGGATGAGGCCCTTTTACTCTTATCATCCATCGATGTGGTAGGAAGGGAAAGAATACCAATAAAGGTTGAGACTATTTACACTTCTGGTACCATAAAAAAGGCCAAGGGAAAAATTATAAAAACTATAAATCAAGAATAATTAAACCATTAGTTTTATATCTCACATTCACATTTACCAACTGAGGAATTACAATGCAACCAGGACAAATGGCATACGATAGAGCTATTACGGTCTTCTCACCAGATGGAAGACTATTTCAAGTAGAATATGCAAGAGAGGCTGTCAAACGAGGTACCACCACAGTGGGCCTGAAATTCAAGGACGGCGTAGCCCTGATCATCGATAAGAGGGTGACAAGCAGGCTTATTGAACCTACATCCATCGAGAAAATCTTTCAGATTGATCAGCATATAGGCTGTGCCACTTCAGGTCTTGTGGCGGATGCCAGGGCATTGGTGGACTATGCAAGAATCACATCCCAGATCAACAGGGTCACATATAACGAGAGAGTCTCGGTTGAGCAGCTGGTAAAAAAGATATGCGATTACAAGCAAAACTACACTCAATTCGGTGGTGTAAGACCTTTTGGTACGGCATTATTGGTTGCGGGAGTAGATGAATTCGGCTCACATCTCTTTGAAACAGATCCAAGCGGTGCCCTTATGGCTTATAAAGCAGGAAGTATTGGAGCAGGAAGGAATGTTGTCATAGAGATTTTTGAGGATAAGTACAAGGAAAGCATGCCAATGGCCGATTCGATACTGCTCGGTCTTGAAGCCCTTCAAAAGGCAACCGAAGGGGAACCCCATACCCTATCCGTGGAAATAGGTGTTGTAAAGGGGAAAGAAGCTTTCAGGAAATTGGAATCAAAAGAAGTGGAAAAGTTCGTGAATAAGATGGGCAAATAATCCATTTGATTAGTGAGATATAACTATGGTCAAGCTGGAAGACGCTGTTATTGCGAGGTTGGAGATTGATAACGAGAGCTTTGAAATCCTGATAGAGCCAGAATCTGCCCAGAAGATCAAAGATGGAGAGAATATTTCCATAATTGAAAGCCTGGTAATCGATACCATTTTCAAGGATTCCAAGAAGGGTGACAAAGCTTCCGAGGATAAAATAAACAAGATTTTCGGCACAAACGATATTTCGGAAGTGGCAAAAAGGATTCTTTTTGATGGAACCATCCAACTAACAACAGAGCAACGCAAGAAGATGCAGGAGAACAAAAGGAAACAAATTGTTGCTTCAATTACAAGAAACGCAATAAATCCGCAAACCGGTGCACCGCATCCTGCACAGAGAATAGAGATGGCCATGAAAGAGGCTAAGACCCAGATAGATCCTTTCAAGCCTGTTAATGTTCAGGTGCAGTATGTTCTGGACAAGCTTCGGGCCATTATACCTATTCGGTTCGAAAAATTGAAGATCGCCGTGAAATTATCCGGTGAGAATTACGGAAAAACCTACGGAGATATAACAGATTTCGGTAAAATCATCCGAGAGGAATGGCAGAAGGATGGCTCTTGGATCGGGGTTGTAGAAATTCCCGCGGGTCTTCAATCAGAATTCTATGATAAACTTAATAAAAGGACCAAAGGAGATGTTGAAACCAAAATTATAAAATAAGAAGACTGTGTTATCGTGGCACTTTGAGTGGAATTAAACTTGAGTTTAAGTAGATGTGATTTGAATGAAAGATGAGGTAAAAAGTTCTGATTCTTCCAATGATACTAAAATTGAGAGGGAGCTTGTTATCCCGGGAGATTTTTTAAGTGAAAAGGATTTGAAATCCGGAATGGGAACATACACGGAAAAGGACAGGACATATGCTTCCCAGCTTGGGGTAAAGAACATCAGGGCAGGTTATATAAATGTGGTCCCCCTAAGCGGCAGATACATTCCAAGACCCGGAGATTATGTAATTGGTAACATAATAGATATAGGACCATCCAACTGGCTTGTGAATATCAAAGCCCCGTATCCTGCTCCCCTTCATGTCAATGATGTCCCATGGCGAGTTGAGTTCGGTGATACGGCCAGATTCCTTTCTGTAGGGGATACTTTATTGGCAAAGATCCAGAATGTGGATGAAATCAAAAGAGTCCATGTTACAATGAACGACCATGATCTAAGAAAACTAACAGGTGGTCTTATTACGGAGATATCACATTCAAAAGTACCAAGGGTTATAGGTAAAGGAGGTTCGATGATCACCTTGATTAAGAGATACACAAAATGCAGAATGTTCGTAGGACAGAATGGTAGAATATGGATTGACGGTGACCCGGGTGATATCATGGTTGCCGTGGAAGCTATAGAGAAAATAGACGCTGAAGCGCAAATTGTGGGTTTGACAGATTCAATTGGTGCATTTTTGGAAGAACGTTATTCCCAAAATGCAAAAGAAAGTTGAGTAGATTATGCAGAATTCATCATGTGAAAGTAAGAATTTAGATTTTAAGAAGAGGGTGAATGATATGGGTGATGCTGTTGATATGAAGTTGATTTCCGAGGATGGCCTTAGATTGGATGGAAGGAAATTTGATGAATTAAGGCCAATAAAAATCGAGGCAAATGTACTTCGAAGAGCCGATGGCTCAGCATATCTGGAATGGGGGGAAAACAAGATTTTGGCTGCGGTGTACGGGCCAAGAGAAGCGCATCCGAGATATCTTCAGGATCCAACTAAGGCCATCGTTCAATGCAGGTACAACATGGCTGCATTCTCTGTGATGGATAGAAAAAGACCAGGACCTGATCGCAGGTCCACAGAGATATCCAAGATACTATCCGAAGCATTGGAGTATGTTGTCTTCACAGAGCAGTTTCCAAGAACATCTGTGGACGTGTTCATAGAGGTTTTGCAAGCGGATGCGGGAACCAGATGTTCCGGTTTGACTGCAGCCTCCGTAGCCCTGGCAGATGCGGGTATACCCATGCAGGATCTCATTGTTTCCTGTGCCTTTGGCAAGGTGGAAGGAAATGTTGTCCTGGATTTATTCAAGGAAGAAGATAATTATGGGGAGGCTGACGTACCAATGGCTGTTGTTCCAAGAACCGATGAGATAGTACTGCTCCAGATGGACGGACATCTCACAACTGATGAGTTGAACAAGGGATTGGACATGACCATGAAGGCTTGTAAATCCATCTACAACCTTCAAAGGGACGCTTTAAAAAAGAGGTATTCCACAGGTACCGGATCAGGGGAGGAGGAATAGGAGGAGGATATCGTGAACGAGGATGTCATTTCTGAAATTAACCGCAACTTCTTGTATCACCTGGCTGAAAAGGGAAAACGAATTGATAAACGCGCCCCGGATGAATTCAGACCCATCACTGTGGAAAAGAGCGTTATTAACACGGCGGAAGGCTCGGCAAGAGTGCATGTGGGAAGCACGGATGTATTGGTTGGGGTAAAAATTAGCCTAGGCGAGCCATATCCTGATAATCCCACAAAAGGTATTCTTACAACCAATGCAGAGCTATTACCATTGGCATCTCCCACTTTCGAGTCGGGACCGCCAAGAGTGGGCTCTATAGAGCTTGCCAGGGTTGTGGACAGAGGTATCCGGGAAAGTGGAACAATAGACCTCGATAAGTTATGCCTGGTTGAGGGTGAAAAGGTTTGGATTGTTTTCATAGATATTCATGTATTAGATTATGATGGAAACCTGTTCGACACATCCGCACTGGGTGCCCTTTCCGCGTTGACGGATACCACAGTCCCTGCATCAAGGTACGAGTTGGGTGAGGATTTCAAATTGCCTATATTACATTACCCAATTGCCTGTACCACGGTCAAGGTTGAAAACACTCTATTAGTGGATCCGGCACTGGAGGAAGAAAAGGTCGCCTGCGCTCGCCTGACCGTAACAACCGATGAAAACGGGGATGTCCGGGCGATGCAAAAAGGTTTATCCGGTTCATTTACATTGGATGAGATAAAAAAGATTATAACCCTCTCCCAATCCATTGCAACAGAGAATAGAAAAAAGGTGATCACTTAAGGTTCATAAAACAAAATGACTTCCAAAATCGGTTGGAGGATGAAAAAATGCCACGAAAAAAGAATGTCGGTATCGCGGGTAAGTTCGGACCAAGATACGGCGTAAAGGTTAGAAAGCAGATACAGGCCATTGAAAAAGAGAAGGTGAAAAAGCATATTTGCCCCCGCTGCAAACATAAGTCTGTTAAGAGGTTAGGTGCTGGAATATGGAAGTGCAAACGTTGCGATTTGACCTTTGCCAGCGGAGCATATTCACCTATTCAATCTAAAATCGTGGCTGCAGAAACCTATAATCCGACGGAGGATGAGGCGAATGTATAAATGTAGTAGATGTAAGGAACCTATACGTACGGATATAAATACCGTAGGCATACAATGCGAAAAATGCGGTTCAAAAATCTTCTTCAAAGAAAGACCCAACGTTAAGAAGGTAATTAGAACATGAACTTATTCGCTTTTAAGACAGTACCCGAATTCATGTCAACGGAGGAGCTAAAATGGCATACCAGTCCATTGAAAAACTGAAAGCTGAAGATGTGATGTCCAAAAAATTCATCACAGCCACCGAGGAAGATAGTCTTTCTGATGTGCTTGCAAAATTGAAGAAGCATGATGTCAACGAGCTGCCTGTTATCCGAAAGAAGAAGCTTGTGGGATTGGTGAGCTACGACACCCTTATCAAGCGAAGGAACCTGCCCCTTACAACAAAGGTTGAGCACATCATGTCCACGCCTCCGAAACTTTCTACGAACACACCATTAACAACTGTTGCCGAGATGCTCATGAGCTCGGGATTCCGGACACTTCCCATCACATCGAAAGGAAAGATTCTGGCAGGGATGGTGTCAAGATCTGATTTACTCAAGGGCATGGGAAAGGACAAGGAACTTGCAGCAACCGAGATATCCACGATTATGACAATGGTTCCCCAGTGTGTCAAGGAAAAGGACAATATAACCCATGCGCGGACCCTTATGAAGAGATTGAGCATCCGCACCATTCCTGTTGTTGACGATTCCGAAAAGCTCGTGGGAGTTGTGGGTATCAAGGATATCGCAAGAATCTGGACCCCGAAGACCAGGGAGAGCACAGGGGAGCTTACAGGAGAGAAGATATCACTGGATGTCGAGGTCAAAAGTATCATGAATTCCGATCCAGTATTTCTTGAAAAGGACGGTATTGTGGGCAAGGTCATCAAACTTATGCATAAGCATGACATCTCAAGCATTCTCATTACGGAGGAGCGAAAACCGATCGGGATAATCACACCTCTTGACCTTATCGAGCTTTTGGTAAGGTCCCAAGAAAGGGAATCCATGTACGTTCAAATTACAGGCCTGGATGAGGAGGATGCAGAATATTATGATGATATGTACGATATCATACAGAAGTACATGAAAAAGATCAACAAGATCGAAAAAACGCAGATATTCGCGCTTCACGTTTCCCAGTACCACAACAAGAGTTTTGTCAAGGAATACGAGATGCGGACAAGACTTTCCACTGAGAAGCAGATGTTCTATGCCCATGGAAACGGCTGGGACCTCATGAGGGCCTTGGATGAGGTTCTCGAGAACCTGGAGAGAATGGTCACAAAGGAAAAGGAGCTAAGAGTGGATGCGAGAAAGAAATACAGTTCCAAAAAAACCAAATCGTAGCTGTTTTTATAGATCCCAATAGCTACCATGGACCTCTTTAACCTTTTTTATAGTTTCTTTTCCTAGAACATCCAGGTCATATATCTCACGGAAAAAAATAGGTGCTTCCTCGTCATGGAACTTGCCAACAATTCCAAGGATAATATCTGCCAGAGCACCAAGATGGTAACCACCCTCAAGATAGAAAGAAATCCTACCTTCGCACATTTTTTGCGCAGTTTTTATCAATTTATCTGCAAAGGATACATAACCAAGGCTCGACCATGTAAGGGTTGCCAAAGGATCCATGTAGTGGGCGTCACCGCCTACACTCACAAGCATTGCCTCTGGCTTATACTGCGAAAGGACCGGCTGTACCACCTCCTCCCAGGCTGCATCGTAAGTTGAATCCCCGGTCTTGGTAGGAAACGGAAGATTAACTGTAAACCCGGTCCCTGCCTCTTCACCCACATAATTGAAAGGGCCGGTTCCCGGGAAAATACCCCACTGATGGGTGGATATGTATAAAACATTGCTGCGTTTGCAGAATATATCGTTTGTTCCGTTGCCGTGGTGAACGTCTATGTCGACTATGGCCACCTTCTTTACATCCCTGAGCAGGGTTTCTGCAGCCAGGGCGAGGTTGTTGAAATAGCAAAAACCTCCAGCATAATCGGGACCGGCATGATGTCCAGGGGGGCGCACAAGAGCGATAGCAGGTTCTCTATCTTCGAAAGATTTCTCAGCAGCCAGCATTGCTCCCCCAGCAGCCAGAAGAGCGATATCGAAGGTCTCATCATGTGAAACCGTGTCCAGGTCGATTTTACCTTCGCCCACACTTCTAATGAATTCCACATGCTCTGGTGTATGAATCTTTTCAAGATCCCTTATGGAAGCCGGCTCGGGGGTCAGGACATTTCTAAAAAGCCTCTCCTCCTCGAGCTTGGCATTGATTGAGACGAGCCTTTGGGGGCTTTCAGGGTGGTAAGAATCCTGGATATGGTTCAAATACTGGGGGTGGTAGATAATTGCCATATAAATCATTGACTCCTAACTTTTAATTCTTCAGATGATTTATGTTAGAGGACCATGGTATTCAAGCATTTTCAGGGTAGATGGACCTCGTTATGGAAAAGGTGTATAGAATAAAGGGTATTAATTTTTACGAAAAGGTAAAGAACTACTCCTTAATCTTCTTGAACTCCTCGATCAAAAGCGGCACGATCTCATGCAAGTCCCCAACTATCCCGTAGTGACAGATCTTGAAAATGATGGCATCAGGGTCCTTGTTTATGGCCACTATTATATCACTGTTCTGCATTCCTGCCCGATGCTGAATGGAACCAGATATCCCGCAGGCGATATACAAACTCGGTCTTACAGTCTTTCCCGTCTGGCCAACCTGGTGGTCCTGCTCGATCCATTCCTTTTCAACTGCAACCCTTGAACCTCCCACCTCACCGCCCAGAACCTCGGCAAGCTCCTTTATTATCTTGAATCCTTCCTTACCACCAACTCCTCTCCCCCCGGAAACGATTATATTGGCTTCCTCGAGATTCACCCTCTTTTTGGCCTCTTTGACTACCTCGAGAATCTTGGTCTTGATCTCGTCATCGTTCAGTTTCACAGCAAAATCGATTGTCTCTCCCTTTCTCGATTCGTCCTTCTCAAGCTCCTTCATGATTCCGGGTCTTACTGTTGCCATCTGCGGTCTGTGGTTCGGTGTGATGATGGTTGCCATGATATTGCCGCCGAATGCAGGGCGGGTCTGAAGCATTATCTTCTCCTCTGGATCTATTGTCAACTCGGTACAATCTGCAGTAAGACCCAGAGCCATGCGCTGCGCGATTCGCGGGGCTAGATCCCGTCCTATATGGGTCGCCCCGTAGATCACGATATTAGGTTTGTATTCGGATATCATGTTACATATGACAGAAGTGTAGGCATCTGTCTGGTAGGTCTTCAGTTTCTCGGAATCGGCTATATAGACCTTATCAGCTCCGTGTTTAATGAGCTCCTCTGCCAATTTCTTGACATCTTGACCCAGTAATATGGCACACAGTTTCTGTCCCATGGCCTCAGCAAGTTCCCTTCCCCCTCCTGTTAGCTGGTATGCCACTCGTTTTAATTCTCCCCCTCTTTGCTCGGCAAATACCCAGACATCCTGAAACTGGGTAAAATCCACCTTCTCTGATACCTCCTCCTTTTCCACTTCCTCTATTGCCTCAACGGGACATTCCTCGATACAAGCGTTGCAGCTGTTGCAGTTATCCTTTATTATGGCTATCCCGTCCTTCATCTCGATTGCCTCGATGGGACAGGCGTCGACACATGACTCGCAGCCTGTACATTCCTCTTCAATGACCTTGACTACCATGTTACCTCACCACGTTGTCGTCTTTTAATTTGGAAACTAGATCCCTTGCCATTTCTTCAGCAGAACCCTCAAGTATCATACCCTCGCCATGGGGCTCGGGTGCAAATGATCTTTTGACCTGGGTTGGTGATCCGTTCAATCCGATTTTATCGGGGTCTGCACCAATATCCGCAGCAGTCCAAACAGGATAATCTGCCTCCCTGCATGCCTCGACAATGCCCTTTACGGAGGGGTACCTGGGTTGGTTTAAATCCTGAATTACGGTTATCAGGACAGGTAGGGTTGTTTCGATTCTCTCGAAACCGTCTTCCAATGCTCTTTCTGCCTTCACGGTTTTGCCTTCAATCTCGATCTTACGGACATAGGTAATCTGCGGAAGACCCAGACACTCGGCAACCTGGGGTCCCACCTGGGCGGTATCACCATCGATGGCCTGTCTGCCGCATATTATTATGTCAAAATCGCCTACTTTCTTTATGGCCATAGCCAATGTATATGATGTGGCAGCTGTATCTGCCCCTGCAAAGGCCCTGTCGCTTAAGAGTATATTGTCATCCACTCCCATGGCCTTGGATTCCCTTAACGCATCCAGCGCCTGGGGCGGTCCCATGGAAAGCACTGTGATCTTACCACCGTACTTTTCCTTAAGCTTCAATGCTTCCTCGATGGCATGCTTGTCATCAGGATTTATTATGCTTGGCACACCCTCTCGAATCAGGGTGCCTGTCTTCTTATCAATCTTTACATCGGTTGTATCTGGAACCTGTTTTATCAGTACAACTATCTTCATTATTCGGCCTCCGTTTACTTCAACTTATCCCCTGCAATCACCATCCTCTGGACTTCAGAGGTGCCTTCATATATCTCGGTGATCTTCGCATCCCGATACAGTCTCTCCAAGGGATAGTCCTTTATGAATCCGTAACCTCCATGAATCTGAATGGCATTTCTTGTGGCCTTCACTGCGGTGTCTGATGCATACAGCTTTGCCATGGCGGCCTCAGCAGAATACCGCTTACCCGAATCCTTTGTAAATGCTGCCTTGTAGACAAGGAACCTTGCTGCCTGAATCTCGGTGGCCATGTCAGCAATCATCCACTGTATCGCCTGGAACTTCCCTATGGGTCTCCCGAACTGCTCCCTCTCTTTTGCGTATTTCAAGCTTTCATCCAATGCCGCCTGGGCTATACCCAGTGCCTGGGATGCTATGCCTATCCTTCCGCCGTCGAGGGTTGACATTGCGATTTTGAAGCCTTTGCCCTCGGAACCCAGGAGGTTCTCCTTTGGAATGTGCATGTTCTCAAACACAAGTTCGGCCTGAACAGAGCCTCTGATGCCCATCTTGTCTTCTATTGTTCCTATGGAAAATCCGGGGGTGTTCTTATCCAAGATAAAAGCGGTGATGCCTCTGGTGCCCTTGCTCTTGTCTGTCATTGCAAAGAAGACTATGGTATCTGCAACAGCACCGTTGGTAATGAAAATCTTGCTACCGTTGACTGTGTACTCGTCACCTTCGAGATTTGCCGTGGTCTGCTGCGATGCTGCGTCGGTACCTGCGGATGGCTCGGTTAGACCGAAGGCTCCGAGTTTTTCACCATTTGCCAGGGGTGTTAAAAACTTTTTCTTCTGTTCTTCTGTTCCATAGGTCTCAATTGGATAGCATGCAAGAGAATTGTTCACTGACATTATCACGCCGTGGGATGCGCAAACCCTGGATATCTCCTCGACACCAATTACGTAACTGATTGAATCTAAACCTCCGCCTCCGAATTCTTTTGGAACCGTCATGCCCAAAAGGCCGAGTTTTCCCATCTTTTTTACGGTCTCTTTTGGATATTCACATGTCTTGTCGATTTCTGAAGCAATGGGCCGAAGTTCGGTTTCTGCAAACTCCCTTACCATCTTTCTTACCATCTCTTGTTCCTTGGTCAAAGCAAAGTCCATAAGATTCGCCCCATAGGGAAAACTGCGTATGAGTTTTTCGATTAATAAGCTTTCGGTTTTTCGGGAT
>CBDVCK010000111.1:0-10124 GCA_965372465.1 uncultured Thermoplasmata archaeon
ATATTGCGGGACCGACTGGGGACTTTCCAGACAATTCAAAAATAGATACACTCTCAAAATGGAATTACACAAAACAGACTTACGATTCAGTAAGCTGGAATCCATTGGGCGGGGTATGGGATACATCTACTGACTTTCCGATCAACCAAGGCGACTCACTTGCACTCACTGTGGCAACCGCCGCCCCATATCAATGGAATATTGTTGGAGCATATGACGATAGTTTTGCATTTGATCTTATAAAGAATCTCGCACCGCAAACAAATCTGAAGTTCCTGTCCCTCCCATATCATAAATCATATGTGATGGCATCTGATATAACAGGTCCTGGTATGGAATTTACAGATAATACAGTAATAGATACAATACAGCAATGGAATTACACTATACAAACATATGATTCACAAGCTTGGAACCCGTTGGTCCCAGAATGGGAACCTCTAGAGGACTTTGTTATATTCCTATCGCCAGGTGACCATCTTTCATTCACGATTACCAAAGATACAACCCCCTATGTCTGGCAACCTCAGGTCATAGGTCTTTGAAGGGGGATACCATTCCTTGATAAAGGATTCGAAAAAAGGACTTACTGTTTCGTATAAACGAGATTGAGGAAATTGAGATAATAAAGAGAAAAATGATATTGGTGATAAACATGGCAAATGGAAGGTTTGTGACCATATTAATAACGTTGTTAGCCACGGCAGCCTTGGGTTTTACAGCTTTGAACATTCAAATTCAAGACGCCCAAGCGGACATGGTGCAAAAACGCATATACGGGTATGTGGATCCGAACTCTACCACGAGTGTGGGAGCTTATGATGCAGTTCAGAATGGGTTCGTGCATTTCTACATACAAAACAGAACAAACGAAGGTAACGTTGAAAAGGACATGAAAAACGATACCACAGATGATTACTACGATCCGTGGATAAATTTAGTTCAGGACGGAGAGATAGGCTTTATCAACGATTGGCAAGTTGGCGATACCGGCATAATGATTATAAATAGGGAATATGGTACCTATGGAACAAATGATCATGCCGGTTTTGTGACTTATCAGAATGGAACCCTAGATCCATTAGGAACTCAGGTTTTCGGTACCGTCGAGTTGTTAAAAATACCCATTCCTATCTTTGCAAACAACGGGACAGGTTTTCAAAACATCAGTTGGATGCTGCTTCCCGATCCAAATAATTTAATTGCGGGATATTCTGTTTATAGGAGCACGACAAACGGAAGTGTTGGGGGCGATTCGGATTGGGGTACACCGATATCTGGAAGCATTCCCCTCACTTTAAATTGGTTCAATGACACAAGTGTGGTGGGGAATACCACTTATTATTATTCTCTGAGAGTCGTGTTTATTGGTTATCAGAATGATGACCCTGGCCAGGATGACAATTACGAGAATCAATATTTTGGTGAAGGCTCGGGTCCAATTACAGCACCACCAGCTCCCTCTGTTGATTTTATAAATATCACATACAGCCCAGGGGGAATGGATGTCGATACAATCGTTTTAAACATAGGAGAATCCACACCCCAGGTGTATGCCTCAGGATATAATAATGTTGGACCCACTTATGTAGGTGCTGTGGAAGTTGATTGGACCTGGGATCCACCTTCACTGGGAAGTTGCAGTCCACTTCTTAATACATTCACAGTCTTCAGCGCTCTCTATCAAGGAGGAATCGTTAATGTGACAGGTGCTAATGGAACATTAGCGGTAAGTGATAATTTCACGGTAGTCATAAACCCACCAAGAGTAGATTATATTACGCTCACCGATTCACCAAATGGCACGCCGATACCAGACACGCTTTGGCCTGCAGGCGTTCCATTAGCTGTCTATGCTTCAGCATACAATTATACCGACGATCCGGACACATATATTGGACTAATTGAGGTTGATTGGACCAAGACGCCTATTACAGGTGGTGATGGTACTTTTACCAATACAACAGGGGTTTCTACGATATTTAATGGAACTATTGGAGGTATAGTTGAGATACAAGGTGAAAACACAACACTGAGTGTCTTAGACACTTTCCAGAAAAATATCGAATTGCCTCCAGCAATTGATAATATCCTCATCACTGATGCACCCGACGGGACAGAAATAACCATTGTAGACCTTCTTACATCAGATAGTGTTACAATATATGCTTCAGGTTACAATGGAACAACATATATCGGCCTTGTTGAGGTTGACTGGGTTGATCTGGGCGTCCTAGGTACCTTCGATAATGCCACAGGAACATCCACCACATATACAGCAGGAGGCACACCGGGATTAACAACAGTTGAGGCCACAAATACAACCCTTGCTTTAACTGATACATGCCAGATGAACATCACAATGCCACCCACAGTGGACTATATTATAATAACAGATATGCCTGATGGCACCCCTCTCACTAATGAGTCTATCCCCATTGGAGGATCCATTACTGTTTATGTCTCAGGATACAATCTCACGGGTTCAACTTATGTGGGCTTGGTAGAAGTTGATTGGAGCGCAGACCCGACAAATCTCGGTTTCTTCAGCACAGTTTTAGGCACTTCCACAATATATACCGTTTATACAACCGTGGGGAGCATTAATATTACCGGTGAAAATTCGAGTATGATACCCATTATGAGTGACAACTTCACTCTTAATATTCTACCACCTATGGTAGACTTCATATTACTTCAGGACGCACCTGATGGCACAAACTTAACAACAGAGACCCTTAATGTAGGATTCTCCATGATTATCTATGCCTCGGGTTATAACAATACTGGTTCAACATATGTTGGCTTGGTTGCTGTGGATTGGACCGATGTCCCGGATTTGGGAGGCTTCAATGTCACTCCTGCCAATACTGTTACCTTTACAGCAGGAGCCTCAACCGGTTCTACTGTTATAACCGGCGATGCAGGAGGAGGTATACTTGATACCTTTGACATTAATATTGTTCAATTGACTGAGGATTATATACTGATTACAGATGCTCCCAATGGAGCAGAACTTACGACTGTAACACTCGATGTCGGTGAATCAGTCACTATTTACGCCTCAGTTTACAACGATACAGGGTCAGTTATTACATATTTGGGCCTACTTGAAGTACAATGGACCCAAGATCCAACATTGGGACTATTCGATTCTACCCCAGGTCTGACGGCGATCTTTACTGCAGGAAATGCAGGTGGCACAACAACGATTACGGGAACCAATTCAACTCTGAGTCTTAGTGACGATTTCTCATTAACTGTAAACCCACCCATAATCAATTACATCATGATTGTGGATACAGCAGGAACAGGTTTAACTGAAATCCCGGATCAGACCGTAAATGTTGGGGTATCATTCACTGGTTATGCCGCATCATTCAACTATACTATTGGATTCCTAGGGGACATATCAGTGACCTGGTCAGTTTCGGATTCGGGTGGTGCATCCACCCAAACAGCCCCTACTTCAGGTGTTAGTTCGGTTTTCAATTCCGGTAGCCTTGGTGGGTTAACCACATGGACAGCGGATGATGGTACAAATACCGATACTGTGGCATTTACCATCAGTACACCCACCGTTGATTATATTCAGATAAGAGATGCTGCAGGCGGTGCAGGTAATGTGGTTCTGACAGATACCATCACCGAGGGAAGTTCACAAAACTACTACTGTGCAGCTTACAATAGTTCTGGCGGTTATATCGGTGACGTGGGTGCAACATGGGGTGTAACAGGGACCATAGGTACAGTTGCTCCGACTTCAGGTCAACTGACCCAATTCTCTGCAACAACTGCAGGAGCCGGAACAGTAACAGCAACATATAGCGGTGCAACAAATTCCACAAGCATCACCGTAAATGCAGCTGAAGTAGCACCGGATCCACCAACAGGTCTTGCCGTAAACCAGCTGCCTGCCGGAGAATCCCTCAGGTTGACTTGGGACACTCATCCAGATCCTGATGGCGATTTGGCAGGATACAATGTCTACAGGTCCACAACCAACGGTACAGGCTTCCAGTTGGCAAATACAGGTGGTTTGATAACAGATACTGCATTTACCGATACAAATCGTACAAATGGGGTTGTCTACTATTACAGAATTACAGCTGTGGACGATTCAACATTGGAATCTGCCAACTCAGGTATCGTAGACAAAATCTGCGATGCTGACCCTGATGATGATGGAATCTATAATCTTCAGGATGACGATGACGACGGAGATGGCCTTACAGATGCCGAGGAGTTAGAGCTTGGCACGAATCCGTTACTAGTGGATACTGATGGAGACGGGCACAACGATAAAGAGGATAAATATCCATTGGATGCCGACAAATGGAAGGATGAAGATGAGGATTCCTCGATATTACTCATTCTCATAATTGTGATAGTAATAATCGTGGTTCTGGTACTGGTTCTCTTCCTCATGAAGAAGAAGGGCCCTGCAGAAGCTCCTGCATTGCCGGAAGAGGAAGTTAAACCCCCAGGAGAAGAGATGCCTCCAGAAGGGGAAGCTCCTCCAGAGGAAGATATCCCACCACCTGAAGATGAAGATGTCCCACCGTCTGAAGAAGAGGTAGCACCGTCCGAAGGTGAGACCCCACCGACTGAAGAGGAAGCTCCTCCAGCGGAAGAGAGAAAATTACCACCACCACCATAATATCATTTATCACTCTCACTGTTAAAAGTTCATTCGATTGTGGAATTTGCCTAATTGAAGTAGGGTAAAGTAAATGAGGTGATTGAAGATGAGAGGAGTGAGAGTATATTCTTTGGTATTGATGGCTTTGTTGGTGACATCTGGTCTCTATATGATCTCGATTAATGAGGTTAGAGGCGACATGGTACAAAAACGCATATATGGATATGTGGATCCAAACTCTACGACAGGTGTGAGGGCTTGGGATGCGGTTCCGGTTCAAAATGGATTCGTACATTTCTACATCCAAAACCGAACAAACGAAGGTAACGTTGAAAAGGATATGAAGACAGATGGCGTAGATGACTACTATGATCCATGGATAAATATGGTACAGGACGGAGAGACAGGCTTTATCAACGATTGGCAAGTCGGCGATAACGGTATAATGATAATAGAGAGGGAATACGGCGACTATGGTACAAATGATCATGCCGGTTATATCGCCTTCCAAAATGGCACTTTAGATCCAATAGGAACTCAAGTCTTTGACACCGTCGAATTACAAAAAATACCTATACCTATGATTATGATCAATGGCACTGACTTCATAAATATCACTTGGCCACCTCTAAACGATCCTAACGGATTGATGGCAGGTTATAAGGTATACAGATCTGAAACAAATGGAAGTGTGGCAGGAGATGCAGATTGGGGATCTCCAATAGGTGGTAGTATGGCCAATCCACTTACAGATACATATTTCAATGATACAGGTGTTAGTTCGGGAACACCTTATTATTATTCAATTAAGGTCGTTTTTACTGGATATCAGAACAACGTCACGTCCCAGATAGACAACTACCAAAATACCTACTGGGGTGAAGGTTCCGGGATGATGGAGACTTTACCCGCCCCACCAACCGTGGATTATATCCAGATCAGGACTCTCCCAGGTGGTTCTGGAGATGTCGTAGACACTCGAGAATACTGGGTTTGGGATACTGAAGAGTTCTATGCAGCAGCCTATAACAGCACCTTTGGTTACCTGTATGATGTCGAGGTCATCTGGGTGAGCAATGACGTTGCAGTAGGCCAGGTGGACACTCCAGGGCTTTGGACCAATTTTACAGCCCAGTGGGTCAGTGTTGATAGTACATGTAACGTTACGGCAACCTTTGGCAGCATCAGTAATGCAACAGGGTTGTTAACAGTCCTTTTTCCGAGGGTGGATGATATCACAATTAGAGATGCAGCAGGTGGTGGAGGAAGCGTAGTGACCACAGGTGAATACTGGGTATGGGAGGTGGACAATTTCTATGCCGCTGCCTATAACGATACAGTAGGTTATTTGGGTGATGTGGAGGTTGTTTGGGACAGCGATACTCCAGCTGTTGGTACAATAACAACTCCAGGTATATGGACGAATTTCACGGCACAGCAGGTTGCTGTGGACAGTACTTGTACAGTAACAGAGACATATGGCAGCGTTGCAAACTCAACAGGTTTACTCACGGTACTTTATCCGCGGGTGGATTATGTCCAGATAAGAAGCGCAGATTTCGGTGGAGGTGTAGACCTTGGGATTCCAGGAAATTATCCCAGCTACGAAAAAGGCACTATTACAACCTTCTATGGGGCTTCATACAACCTAACTGTAGGTTACTTAGGTTCTGTTCCTGGAACCTCAATCTGGGGGAGCAATGATACTGCAGTGGTTGATGTTACAAGTCCTGGTGCTTCCACAACCATTACATGTGATGTAGCAAACAGCGGATGGGTCTGGGTAGATTTGAATGATGGCAATGGTCATACAAATCAAACCCGTGTAACAGTTCTCCCATGGAAAATCGATTTCATCGTGATCAGAGATGCAGCAGGTGGTGGAGGAAGCGTTATTACAACAGGTGAATATTGGGTCTATGAGGTGGACGAGTTCTACGCAGCAGCTTATAACGATACTGTTGGTTATTTAGGTGATGTGGAGGTTGTTTGGGATAGCGATACTCCAGCTGTTGGAACAATAACAACTCCTGGCATCTGGACGAATTTCACAGCCCAGCAGGTTGCTGTGGACAGCACTTGTACAGTAACAGCGACATATGGCAGTGTTGTAAACTCAACAGGTTTACTCACGGTACTTTATCCGCGGGTGGATTATGTCCAGATAAGAAGCGCAGATTTCGGTGGAGGTGTAGACCTTGGGATTCCAGGAAATTATCCCAGCTACGAAAAAGGCACTATTACAACCTTCTATGGGGCTTCATACAACCTAACTGTAGGTTACTTAGGTTCTGTTCCTGGAACCTCAATCTGGGGGAGCAATGATACTGCAGTGGTTGATGTTACAAGTCCTGGTGCTTCCACAACCATTACATGTGATGTAGCAAACAGCGGATGGGTCTGGGTAGATTTGAATGATGGAAACGGTCATACAAATCAAACCCGTGTAACAGTTCTCCCATGGAAAATCGATTTCATTGTGATCAGAGATGCAGCCGGTGGACTAGGTCGCAACCTCACAGATCCGGCAAATTACAGCACCTATCCTGTTGGAGAGGTAGGTACATACTACGGTGCAGCTTACAATCATACTGCAGGTTATCTTGGAGATGTGGATGTAGGCTCAACATGGGACAGCTCAATTCCCGCCACAGTAGGTGTTTCAACCCCGGGTGTTTCTTCAATTATTACCTGTAGTGATACGAACTGGGGCACCATCATAATAACTTTAAATGATGGATTGGGCCATATAACAACAACCCAGGTTACAGTCCTAGAACCGACAGTCGTCACTATCCTAATTAGAGATGCTGCGGGCGGTGCAGGAAACGAGGTAAATACTGCAATATACATAGTATGGGAAACTGACATGTTCTATGCCGCAGCCTATAATGACACGGCAGGTTATCTATATGATGTGGAAGTCACTTGGTCAAGCGACTTTCCAACTGTGGGGGATGTGGACTCACCAGGTCTTTGGACCAACTTCACAGCCCAGCAGGTTGCAGTGGACAGCACCTGCACGATTACTGCCACCTATTTGGGAAGCATCATTGATACAACTGGTCTTTTGACAGTTTTATATCCAAGGGTTGACGACATCACGATTAGAGATGCGGCTGGCGGTGCTGGAAGCGTTATTACAACAGGTGAATACTGGGTAAATGAGGTGGACGAGTTCTATGCCGCAGCTTATAACGATACTGTTGGTTATCTGGGTGATATGGAGGTTGTTTGGGACAGTGACACCCCAAGCGTGGGAACAATAACCACTCCAGGTATCTGGACCAACTTCACTGCCCAGCAGGTCGCAGTTGACAGCACCTGCACAGTGACAGCAACCTATGGAAGCGTAAGCAATACAACAGGGCTTTTAACTGTCTTATATCCGAGAGTGGATTATGTGCTGATAAGAACTGCGAACAATGGCGGGGGAATCGATCTCACCGATCCACCAAATTATCCTGTATATCAGAAAAACACGGTCACCACATTCTACGGTGCCCAGTACAATGTCTCAGGGGGCGACATATTCATAGGCTCTGTTCCCGGAACCTCAGTTTGGTGGAGTAACGATACGGCCATCATAACCATAACCACCCCAGGTAGTTCAACCATAGTAACCTGTGACCCGGTAAACAGTGGTTGGGTCAACATAACATTGAATGATGGCATCAATCCTGAAGTTTGGACCCATGTTAGGGTATTGGAGCATGTTGTAGACTGGATCCAGATCAGGGATCAACCCGGTGGAGCAGGTCTCGATCTAGGCATCCCTGCAAACTACCAGACTTATCCTGTTGGTCACATCACAACCTACTATGCTGCAGCTTACAATATCACTGAAGATTATATTGGTGACATCTCAGTTTCATGGCTTTCTTCGGATGGTACGATAGTTGGGGTTTCTCCATCGGGGTCCTCGACATTGGTGTCCTGTAGCAGTACAAAGAGCGGTACAATAACGATAAATGCAAGCGATGCCTTTGGTAATTACAATACCACCCAGGTTACGGTCTCACCTCCGACAATCGATTATATCCAGATCAGAGATGCCGCAGGTGGTTTAGGAGACATAGTTACAACTGGCACATACATGGTTAATGAGATGGATGAGTTCTACGCAGCCGCTTATAATGATACAGCCGATTATCTAAGGGATGTTGAGGTAACATGGTTAAGCAGCGACTCGGGTATTGGAGATTTAGACACTCTTACTGGTATCTGGACAAATTTTACAGCGCAATGGGTGAATGTGGACAGCACATGCACGATAACTGCCACTTACAACCCCCAGATAGACAATACCACGGGCTTGTTGACAGTTTTAGCACCTAGAGTCGATTATATAATTATAAGGGATGCAGCCGGAGGACTTGGAAATGTAGTGGACACGGGCATATACTCGGTCCAGGAAGTTGACAACTTCTATGCCGCAAGTTACAACAACACGGTTTTGTATCTTGGTGATTTTGAAGTAATTTGGGACAGCACAGACAGCGGTATCGGCGATGTTGATTCACCTGGCATCTGGACGAACTTCACAGCCCAGCAGGTTGCTGTAGACAGTACCTGCACTATTACTGCCACCTACGGAACAGTAAGCGATACCACTGGCCTCTTGACAGTTCTGGCTCCAAGGGTTGATGACATCCAAATCCGGGATGCTCTGGGAGGTGGAGGTAATATCGTAACAACAGCCATTTATGCAGCATTGGATACGGATGAATTCTATGCCTCGGCTTACAACGACACTGTAGGATATCTTGGAGATATCGAGGTGGCATGGTCAAGTGACTATCCAGGTGTAGGCGATGTGGATACACTCGGTATCTGGACGAACTTCACGGCACAGACTGTGCTTGCAGACAGCACTTGCACGGTTACGGCAACCTATGGAACTGTAAGCAATACAACAGGGCTTTTAACTGTACTTTCTCCAACTCCTATCATTGATATGATAATCATCATGGACGCACCTGGCGGCACAGGAAATCCCATACCATTAACATACTATGCTCTGGCCCAGACAGACACATTCTATGCTTGTGGATTCAACTCAACCACCGGCACATATGTCGATGATGTTTCTGTCACCTGGAGTACAATCGATCTGCTTGGCAGTCCTGATTCATCAAACGGAACCGTTGTAGCGGGTCCTTCAAATTCAACTACCTTCACGGCTAATTCCAATCAAGGAGGAGCTTTGATAGTTCGCGCAGAAAGCTCGGTATTAGGTCTGGTAAACTTTACGAATTTTCTGTTGATTATCCCGCCGACACCTGATTATATCCAGATTAGGGATGCCCCTGGCGGCTTGGGAAATGTTGTAACTAGTGCAACTTACAGTGTTTCAGATACAGATATGTTCTACGCAGCAGCCTACAATTACACAGCAGGTTACTTTGGCGAGATCGAGGTGACCTGGGAAAGTGACGACACCTCTGTAGGAACCGTAACCACTACTCCTGGTCTGTGGACG
>CBDVCK010000112.1:0-10117 GCA_965372465.1 uncultured Thermoplasmata archaeon
AATAGGACATTTACTACTTAAGTTTGTGGATAGATTTGTCTATTATAAAAAAAAAAATTCTATTCCACCTGCTTTCTGTAAAAATCGAACTGATTGTATGTTTCGTATCCCATGCTCTTGTACACATCCAAAGCTTTCGAGGGATTCTCTGTGTCCACTCCAAGGGCTCCCGCCTCCATCCCATGCTCTCTCAGAACCTCAAGGCTCCTGGCGATCAACGCCTTTGCAAGTCCACGCTTACGCCATACCTTTCTTACGAATATCTTCTCTGTCCAGCCCCATTTCCTGTTCATTTGCCTGTTCTGATCTTCATCTATGAAGTTGTGGATTCCTCCCACGACCTCGTCATTATCCCATGCGATCTGCCATAGAGGGGGTTGGAAAATAGGGTTTTGCAGCCATCTTTTGTAGGCTTTATCCCCCCAGTTATCCTCGGAAAATGTTCTTTCGTCCCGAAAGGCTTCCTTTGAGGATTCCCAGATTTGCCTGTGATGCGAAGGCTCCACAGGGCGGATTTCGATTCCTTCCGGTAACGGGATTTTTGGGATATCATCAAGACTTTTTCGTACCATTTCAAACACTAACCAGCTCGATCTGTACCCACTGCTCTCAAGAAGTGATTTCCAGTCATTTTCCCTGGTGGGGGCCCACACTTCGCAGTAGTGTTTGTAATCGGGTGGAAATTGTTGTGCGATTTCATGTGCCCTTTGTTCTATGAATTCGAGCATTGCTTCCCACAAACCTGTTTTCCGCCATTTTGGAAGTAGCGTGACGTAATGATTGTAAAGAACGAGTTTATCAGGCTTTTTGAGCCAGAATATTCGGGTGTAGCCTGCAAGCTCGCCGTCTATTTCGGCCAGAAGTGTATCTTTTTGAGGATCGAAATTGATGGGGTGCTCGAATTCCAGAATCAGGTCGTTTTCGGAAATCTGCCAATTTGCATTGTCCGCATCCCAGCTCTTATTTGCAACTTCCACGATTTTCGGATAGTCGGACTTATCTTTGAATCTGCGGAAGGTGAGGCCTTTGAGGTTGGGGGCATTGGGAACCTGGATGTTGTCTTTCTGATTGGACATTTTCCTTCTCCGGATTTTTTTCAAAGTACATTCATGGTAATAAGAATATCGGAATAAAGATCCGAGTAAGGACTAAAACCGCAGCTCCTCCCTCTCTTTCTTGAGCACCTGGTCTCGCATTATTTCTTTTATTTTACCGTTTAGTAGACCAAGTGCCCTACCCGATATTATTTCTCCTGAAGGGTAAAATGGGGATGTACATGTATGTTAATAAATCCTGTCATGGTGCAGGGTCCGGGCATCAGAGGAATTGCTCTCTTGGTACACCCTATGAAAGTGCTAATTTATAATTTTAGCCGATAAATGGTTATCTTCAATGAGATAATTCTTTTTCTCCCAGTTTTTATTTTCTTGGATTAATATATATAAATGTTATAAATAAGATAGTATATTAAACATTTTAATTCTATTGATTAGTAAAATATAAATAATTGCGATTCAGTTCAAACCTTGAGAAGGAGGGAAGTTAAGGGATAAGCAGGAAGCGAGGCATGCAAAATTGAAGGTCTTTTCAATTCTTTTGTTTATTCCCTTATGCTGACCTCCAAGAAAAGACAGGAGGATAGAGAAATGAAATTAGGAAAAGCAATACTGTGTGTATTGATAGTGTCTTTGTTATTGAACATGGCCATACCAATGGCTGTAGCGGAATCAACAGGTAGCCCTCCGGGACATACGACTGAACCTCTTGATCCAAGCGAATATGTACGCGGCGAGATACTCATTAAATTCGTAGATGGAGTTGAGCCTGCTACAAGCCATAGGGTGGCCCGAGAAGTTAGAGCACAAAAAATCAAGACATTCTCAGAAATTGGTATCCGTCACTGGCGTCTCGGTAATGGACTTACAGTTGAGCAGGCCCTTAACCGGCTCTCCAAGCCAGCATTCCGGAACGTCATCGAATACGCCGAGCCAAACTACATCTTTCATGCCTCAACATTTCCCAACGATCCCCTTAGAAGCGAGCTTTATGGTCTGCACAACTTTGGGCAGACAGGTGGAACCTTCGACGCAGATATTGATGCATTGGAGGCCTGGGATAGCGGATATACAGGCTCCTCATCTGTGGTTGTGGGCGTAATCGACTCTGGAATCGACTACAATCATGAAGACCTACAAGGCAATATCTGGGTCAATGAAGCCGAGCTCAATGGCATATCGGGGGTAGATGACGATGGCAACGGATACGTGGATGATGTCCGCGGCTGGGATTTTGTAAATGATGACAATGACCCAATGGATGATTTCGACCACGGGACCCACTGTGCTGGCACGATCGGTGCCACTGGGAACAACGGTATCGGAGTGACAGGAGTGAACTGGAACATTCAACTCATGCCCCTCAAGTTCCTAAATGCAGGTGGCTCGGGGTCCAACGCTGACGCCATCGAAGCGATCAACTATGCCGCCTCCTTTGAGGATGATTATGGAAACAAGATCGTTCGCATCACCAGCAATAGCTGGGGCGGTGGGCGTAAGTCCAATGCCCTGAAGAATGCAATTGCAAACTCGGGTGCAATCTTTGTAGCGGCAGCTGGGAATACCGGGAAAAGCAAGGCTAATTTCCCTGCTGGATACCCTCTCGATAATATCATATCAGTTGCTGCAACTGATCACAATGACGGACTATGGTCGTCTTCCAGCTATGGCACAAGTTGGGTGGATCTGGGAGCGCCCGGTGTTGATGTTCTTTCAACCGTTCCAGATGACGACTATGAATTCTTCACAGGAACCTCCATGGCAGCACCTCATGTTTCCGGAGTTGCTGCACTTCTTATGGCTGACAATCCTGGCTTGACCAATGCCGAGGTAAAGGACCAGATTCTCAACACAGTGGATCCTCTACCATCTTTGGACGGAATGGTTCTAACAGGTGGTAGGTTAAACGCAAGAGCTGCTTTAGGAGCACCTGAGTTTCTAGAGGATACCACAGCACCTTCTGCGGTATCGGATCTAGGTGTTGATACAGAAGCCACTACCCAAGACTCCATAACAATAACATGGACATCCCCAGGAGACGACGGTACTACAGGAACCGCCTACCTTTACGATATCCGGTACCTTCCCAACGTAGCTCTTACAGAGTCGAATTGGGATACTGCCTTACCTGCCCAAATGGAACCGCTTCCTCAACTTGCAGGCTCATCTGAGACCTTCATTGTGTCCAATCTGATACCAGATACGACATATTACTTTGGCCTGAAAACATCTGATGAAGTAGGTAACTATGCGGGACTCTCCAACATTGCTTCAGAGACCACTGATCCACCGCCAATAGGAGCATGGTCAATACAGATCGTGGACTATTTGGATGATGTCGGGAGGTATTCCTCACTTGAATTGGATGCATCAGGCTATCCACACATCAGCTACCGTGATCAATCCAATGGAGCCTTGAAGTACGCAAAGTTCACGGGATCGATGTGGGAGATTGAGAGGGTGCCTGATTACGCATCCAATGTAGGCCGTTTCACATCTTTGGCACTGGATTCTTCAGGTTATGCAAGGATATCCTATGCAGAGGGTGTAAATCCTTATGGGTACCTGAAATACGCTGAATGGACTGGTTCATCCTGGGAGATTGAGACACCGGACAGTCAGGCTTCGGGTGTGGGTCAATATACATCAATCGCCTTGGACTCATCAGACAACCCGCATATCTCCTATCAGAAATATTGGGGTAGGGACGCTCTGAAGTACGCTCACAGAGTTGGATCGACTTGGGTCAAGGAGACTGTTGAAAGCGACAAGAGAACCATCGGTATCTATACCTCTATCGCTATAGACTCATTGGACAATCCCCACATCGCCTATCAGGGAAAAAGCCAAGTGAGATACGCCACCAAGCCGGGAACAAAATGGGACATTCAGGAAGTAGCGTCGAGAGGTTCGTATATATCTATGGTTCTGGATGACTCGGACTATCCCCATATCAGTTACATGGATTCAAGTGATGATAATATTAAGTACACATATTGGACAGGTTCGTCCTGGGAAACTGAGATAGTGAGTGCAGGTGAAATAGGGTTGGGTATCTCTCTAAAACTGGATTCTTCAGGGGCCCCACATATCAGCTACTTCGATTTGGTTAATCGCGATCTCAGGTATGCATATAGAACAGCATCGGGTTGGGAGTTCGAGACAGTGGATATCACTGGCGAAGTTGGATACGATACCTCCTTGGAACTTGATTCTTCAGGGATTCCGCACATCAGCTACTACGATGTCACTAATGGCAATTTGAAGTATGCTTATATGACGGAGTAAATCCCAACATGTTGATCGAACATACCTAGTCATTGCGATGTGAATGAATTCGCTGATCGCATCGATGTCTACAGTAATTTGAAGAGCCCCATAGAAAGTGAGTATTAAATTTAAAAGTCGCAATAGTTAGAAAAATAGACATAAAAAGGAGGAAAAGAAAATGAAATTATGGAAAGCAATACTGTGTGTATTGATAGTGTCTTTGCTTGTGAGCATGGCCATACCTGTGGTCAGCGCACCGAAACCACCAGGTGGTGGTGGGAAGCCACCAAAGGACGAGCCCCCGGCAGATCCTGCGATTGCGTACTTTTTTCAGACATCCGGACCCAACCCCGATAGACTCATGGTGATGAACGACGACGGCTCGAACCAAGCGGTGATATACGAAGAGTACTTCTCTCCGATCAGTATCTCTTGGTCTCCGGATGGGAAGAGCATCGCGTGGAGCGCGTGGATCGGTTGGACAACCGGAGTTTGGCGAATCGACGTTGAAGTTATCGATGGCGTGCCCCAGGGAAGCGACCTCACGCACCTTGTGAGCAGCGACGACGTTGGTGGCTACATCGGCGGCGCGGCTTGGTCACCTCTGGGAGGCGAGATTGCGTACAGGGTTCAAACAATTACCGATACATATAGGATCGATGCCGTTCCCGCCACAGGCGGAAATCCCTACAATATTTATACCGCTCCTGAAGGATATGGATTAACCAATGGAGTTGCATGGAGTTCGGACGGCACGCGGCTTGCAGCCGTTGGAGGCGAGATCTCTGCCGGGTATGAGGGGATGAGCATCATAATCATCGATCGGGCAACGGGAACTGTTACGCATACGCTGCTGACGGGGCAGTTCCACTTTGCGAGCCTTGATTGGGCGCGTCAAGGCAGCAACAAGCTCGCGTTCCACGACTCGGGTGGTTCAGGAATGATTTACACGGTGGACATCGACTCTGGAACTGCAGTTCCGGTTGTTGAAGGTATTTGGCCGTCCTGGTCACCCGACAACTCCAAGATCGTGTATCGGCAACTTGGAAGAAAACCAAAGATTAGCACCTATGAATTCAGCACAGGGGACATTACCCAGCTTACGAACGGAAGAGCACCCGTCGACTGGCGGCGGTTCTAAGACAATCTCACTTACGGAAAATTAATAGATATACTGGATTTCTCAGGAGCTAGCCTACTCCGAATCCGCAATCTCCTTTCCAGACTCAATCACCCTTAAAAACCCGCAGTTGTCGCAGATGATGGCCTCGTCGATTGTGAGCTTTCCCACCTTCTCGTAGGTATCCCTTATCACGATATCCCCTATAGCCGCATTCTCGAATTCATTGAACACGCCTTCCTTGCAGATGTTACACGAGTAAACCGTTTCCTTCTTTATCTTAGTTCCGGCTCCCCGAAGTAATACGCTTTTGCAGTCCTCGCACCGCCATGGAGGAAGAAGATACAGGATGTCAAGAGAATGGGTGGGGTCTTCAGAGAAGATATTGATATTTGCATAGTCATAGCTTGAGAATTCCTTGGTTTCGAATTCCGCAAGTCCCCCTTTTTTACCGCATGTTGGACATGTATATCTCATGATTTCACCTGCAGATATATCGGGAAGAGTTTATTAAAAGTTTTTGGGCAAGGGCGGTTAATAGATGAAGGTTATTTTTACTTTCAATGTGTGGTAAATATCGGTCATTATTCATTATAAAAAGAAGAAATTAGCGGTTTGTTTAGATAGACGAGATACTCTATTTTTTTGATTCTGAGTGCAAAAACTAGATATAACCCAAGAGGATTTAAACCCTGGAAGATAGTCTCAACCTTAGTGAGGAATATAATCGCCCCGAATAAATTGGAGTGATTGACATAACCCAGACAAAAAACATGAAAATAAAGATCTGTCTTGCCGGAGACGCCAGTGTGGGTAAAACCAGTCTTATCAGCAGATATGTTCAAAACGTATTCGGCGACAAGTACCTCTCCACTTTAGGAACCAAGGTATCAAGGAAGGATATCAATCTGGAATACCCCGAGAAAGAAACCAATATCAATATTGAGGCAATGATCTGGGATATCATGGGTCAGAAGACCTTCAGAAGCCTGTTCAGCGAGAAGTATTTTCAGGGTGCAAATGGCATAATTGCAGTGTGCAACCTTACCGAAAAAGACAGTCTTATGAGCGTGAACGAGTGGATATATACTGCAAGGAAGTACGCAGGAGAGATTCCTGTAATCCTTCTTGCCAACAAGAATGATTTGATTGAGGAAATCAAATTGAGCCCTGATGAATTACAGCAAACCGCAACTCTTCTGAAGGCAAAGTATCTTTTGACAAGTGCAAAAACAGGTGAAAATGTCCCACAGGCATTTTTAACCCTCAGCCAAGAGATTATGAAAGCTCAGCTGGGCCTGGATTGATTTTTAACAATCTACCCTTTTTAATCAAAGTAATTCTCGGAATATATGTGGGAGATTAATTACAGGTTCTTGAAGCCAATTAGGCAGCATATCGTTTTTGATTCTGATTACCAAAACTTGATATAATAGCATAAAAATGCACTTTTAAGGCTAGTTTGCGAATTATCCGAAGGCTATTAGATGTCCTGTGCGTAGATGGTGATTAAGTTGACCCAAACAAAGGAAGTGAGGATAAAAATCTGTTTTGTAGGCGATGGCAATGTGGGCAAGACCAGTCTCATCACAAGATACGCTTATGACATATTCAGTGACATGTACATCAAGACCATTGGGACCAAGGTCACAAGAAAGGAACTCACCTTGTATTATCCCAAAGACGATACCAGGATCCATGTTGATGCCATGATATGGGATATTATGGGCCAAAAAGCCTTTCGAAACCTGCTTCGCGAATCGTATTTTCAGGGAGCAAAAGGCATAATCGGGGTATGCAACCAAACCGAAAGAGACAGTCTTATGAACCTGAACGAGTGGGTGGAATCGGCAAAGAAAATCACAGGAGAGGTTCCTACAATACTTCTTGCCAACAAGAACGATTTGAATGAAGATATCCAGTTTGGTCAAGATGAGATACGCAAAACGGCTACCGATCTGGATGCCGGGTATCTTTTGACCAGTGCAAAAACCGGTAATAACGTATCCCAGGCTTTTTTAATCCTCTGCAAAGAGATAATAAAGAATCGGTTTGACTTGGTTTGATTGTTAAAACAATATTATCTAAATAGAGTCTGCAGAAAGATTATTCTCCTCCTCCCAAACTTCTCATTCTTTAGGGGGTTTTGGTACTTCTTTCAGCCACACCTGTAATCCATATTCGTTTGCAAGCCAGAGATTACCCTTCTTATAAAATGTCCGCTTTGAAGGTTCCTGTCCATAAAGGGTCACTTCCACTGATTCCATCTTCCATGCATCGTCACCAACACCGCCTTTGGAACTGTGCTTTCTGAGATACACATAGTCAACCTTATCCAAATCGATATCGCGGATATCAGGGTTATTCCATTTATGAGCCTGGAATGGATTTTTGGCATCTTTTAATGCAACACCTTCCCAGACATCTCCTAACCAGTACTTTACATCGGATCCTTTCTCGAAATCTTTGAAACCCATAACATCAAGGGGAAATTCACTCCCTCCACCTGATCCCACAACTCCGATGTATATCGGATCATTTGTGCCTGCACCTGATTCTTTATCGGTTTTCAGCTTAATTAGCATTCCACTTAAAGTACTCATTTCAATTACCTCCTATCGTGTTTACGATTCAGCCGATGATTTCCATCAAATGAATGAGCCACACCAGCTGCAATGGACTCCTTCGATTTCTATGATTTGTTATTGTCCAGGCGGTTAATTGCTTTCCTCACATATATTTGTATCGCTCAATATATCAATATGTATGGAATATTTCAACCTTCCCTTCTATTGAATTTATTAATGTTTCCAGATTATAGATATCATCCTCAAAAATCGAACATAAAATATCTTTTTTATCTACATCCCCACTTTCTTCTGCGCCTTTTTTCTCAAGAATAAGATATTTCTTTTGGGAAATCGTCTTGACTGCTATTCGATTTATTTCATCGAACCTCACAAATTTTTCCTTTCCAGTGATAGTGGTCTCGGGTAACACAATACCCTTCTCATACACCTTGGCATGTCCTATGGTCAAGAAGTTCCAAAGATAGATCACTCCCTGCAATAGCAGAAACGATAATCCAATGAACAGAATAACTATCAGTTCATTTCGATAATAGCCCAGTAATATTGAAATGATACCCAAAGCAACGATAAGTAATATCGTCAATGCCTTTCCAAGATAACTGAGCCTGCTTTTTCTATTGGGATTCTGTTTTGACTCCCCATATATCAGATTCCCCCTAACGTCCATCAAACCACAAATATTTCAGTAAGAATTATCATTAATTAAATGTTTGGAAAGAAAGGATTCAGGTCCAAATGCTTATTCTTTCCTTTCAGAATTTGTTTTTCTCCATTTTTTGATCTTCTCGATGTGTTTTTTAGGAATCGGTATCGAAAAGGCCGAATTAAACCGAATCTTCAGTTAACCAAAAGCAGTATGGATGATAAATCCCATTTCGCTATTTGCATACCGAATCGGCAGTAATGCAATTTTTACTGTAAAAAAATCAGGAAAAAATGCTAGTTACCTTATGTTAACACATGTTCATTTGGGGTTAATATATGTAAATTGTCATGTTAATGCATGTAAATGTCCAGATAGTTAAATTTTTTTGTAAAAATGCATAAAAAAAATATTTTTCTAAAACCCCGGAAATCGAGTCTAAAACGGAGTTTATTTACTCTTTCAGGTAACACCGAAAGGTTTAATATAGGCAATTATATCTTAATATGGAAGGCAAATAGGCTTTTTGTCCCAACTAATGAACAATAGGAGGGGGGCATAGACTGAATCACAATGATATTCGAAGAACTATACTAGCGTTAGCTACCGCGGGATTTCTCACCATTATACTGGTTCTAGCCATGCTTTTAGTACCCGAATATTCCTTTACACAATCCGAATCCCAGCCTTCGGAATCCTCACCTGCTCTGGGCTCTTTTCTGCTTGTTTTTGCACCTTTTATCCTGATGTTCACCTTACCCTATTCAAGGATCGTTGTGTTTCTCGGGCATTTTGTGAATTTGAACTATGAAACCATAATTCCCGTTTCCATAACTTTCCCTCAGATTGTATTGGACCAAAAAACCCTTGCCTCGATATATGAACCCCTTTGGTTAATCACAATAATATTTCTCATCCCCACAATCTATCTTATTCTACTTTCCAAGATGCTCTGGAATAAAAGCGGCCCTTCTAATCAGAAAAGAATAAAAAGGCAAAAAGCAATGAAAAACACTTTACCCAATATCTCAGTTGTCATTCCAAATTACGGCGAAGGAATACCCGCAATTACGGCAACTGTAAAAAGTGTTGCAAGAAATGGATACAAGGGTGAAATCGAACTCTTTATAATAAACGACGGCAAGTGGGATGAAAAGACCTTTAAAGAAGCAAAGGAAACATTTGAAAAATACGCAACAGACAAATGCATAATCATTGTGGAAAAAAACCCTGTAAACATAGGAAAATCAGAAACCCTCAATCGAGGCTTTGTAAAGGCTTCAGGAATGATTTACTTCTGCGTGGATGCGGACTCAAGGCTTAAAAAGGGTTCAATTGGAAAGGTGGTTCAGGTATTTTTGGACGATCCCAGGGTGGGTGCTGCAGGTGGCTGGGTTCAAATCAGGCTCAAGGGAAGGATTTCAAAGCTTCAGGAGAT
>CBDVCK010000113.1:0-10115 GCA_965372465.1 uncultured Thermoplasmata archaeon
CAATTTCCTCATCTGTCGAAGTTTGCATTTCCTTGAGTCTCTGTTTACGCTCTTCAGGATTCCTGGGTAGATCATCAAATGCACCACGGGGGGCCCATTGACTAATCCAGTCATAGAAAGAATTATCAACATTACAGCAAAACTCGGTTAATTCAGGATAACCCTCCTCTCCTTCGTTTGGTGAGTTTAACGTGGAATGTCCATATTGGTTTACAGATATGCTGAAACTAAACTCTAAAAACCCAACTACTTTGGCCCCTTCGTCACATAGGACATATACTTTAAATTCCCATTCAAACTTGAGATTTCGGGGTCTTCCACTGAAGGGATAACTAAATCCTGGCCCATCCTCGCGTCTCAATCCCCATTTACCTAAAGGTCTTACTTTATCTCCATTATATATAAAATCTCTTAGATCGCTGGATTTCTTGGCCTCATTATTCTTCCATTCTTCTGTATCCGGTCTCCAATCATGGGATTTATCTTTCAATGTCTCTCCCGTCTCGTTACCATTCTTATCCAATTTCTTGACTGTATGTTTGGCGAATTGAATGAAGGCATATTTCTCGCAATCATTGTTTGGATTTGGAAAGAAATCAACTACATTGTCTGCAGAGACTCGCTGACCGCTTTCCGTTGTACCATTAGGATGATCGAATGGTTCTCCTGCTGTTACAAGATTAATCCAAAAATACCAGATGCCACAGCCTTTCTCCAAATCTTTTTTCTTAGGTTTAGGTGTAGTTTTCTTCCCTTTTTTTATTTTGGGTTTTGTTTTTGTTGGCAATTTATTCCCTCCTTAAATATTCGAAATTTCAATCTCATTTCTGGAGATTTATTTCAGTTGCACCTACACTACATAGGTGTCCCCTCGACTCACACTTGTATGAAAACTGCAACTATCTATTTGTATAAAAGTTTATCGAATATTGGACTGAACCCCCTTCAACTTTCACGGTCCCCTCAGCTCTCTTAGAAGGACCGGAGCCTGGGGTTTGCGGGAAGCTCAATCCTATGGCCTATGTGCAATTTTCGGAGGTGAGAGGCATTCAGGGAGGACGGAGGTGGAAGGATGGGGGAACTGGGGGGTTGGAGAGATTAGAGAGGCTCCTGTGGTTAGGGTAAAGATTTTAGACTCTATTTGTTGCGAAAATTAGATATAGACATAGGATATAAAGATATGTGGAGATAAAATATGCAAACGAGGGAAAAAATATTGAATCTGCTCCAAACAAATAGGATGAGAATCAAGAAGTATGGTGTGAAAAGGATTGGGCTGTTTGGTTCATACGCTAAAGGAGAGCAAGTAGCAAAGAGCGATGTCGATATTTTAGTTGATTTCGAAAAGGGACAAAAGAATTTTGATAACTACATGGATCTTAAGTTTTACCTTGAAAGACTTTTTAACAGCAAGGTAGATCTTGTGATCAACGATTCAATAAAGCCATCGCTGAGGGGAACTATCCTAAGTGGTGTAACCTATGCAGCGTGATTATAAAACTTATTTCGAAGACATTTTAATGGCTATAGGCAAAATCGAGAGATATACAGAGAGGTTGAGTTTTAAAGATTTCAAGGATGATGAATTGAAAGTGGATGGAGTGGTAAGAAATCTGGAGATCATTGGAGAAGCAGTCAAGAAAATACCTGCTGAGATAAGGATGAAATACCCAGATGTGGAATGGAACAAAATCGCAGGTGTTAGAGATATTCTTATACATGCATATTTTACAGTAGACCTCGAAATATTATGGGATATTATCGAGAAAAAGTTACCCTCTTTTAAGACAAAAGTCAACCAGATTGTAGGTGAAATAAACAAATAAGATTCGCAATCCCCTCCCGCAAATCCACATTTTGGCCGTGGCACTCAGAAAAAGAACTAGCAAACCTTATTTTATTGGGTTTCGAGTATATTACCAACCCTTAAAATCCCCCACGGCCCCCTCAATTCACTTCGAAGGAGCGGAGCCTGGCAGGTAGGGGTTTGTGGAGGGGGAAGCTCAATCCCGCTGCTTTTATCCAATTTTCGCATTCAACATAGATTTAGCAGGGCCGAGAGGGTGAAGATGGATATGAGGGAACTACGTGCCATATCTCACCCATTTGTGTTCCGGTTTCCGGGTGTTACCACTCGAATTCCGGATCCGGATCACCTCACGCATTCCAGAAGGGATTTGGGGTGCACCTCACGGATTTCGGTTCCGGTTTACGGGTGTTGGCGCACGGATTTCGTAGAGGGCCAGGGGGTGGAGGTGGGTTCTTCGTTGGGGGATTTTCTCGGGATTTGGAGGAAGGGGGCGGTTAAAAGGCCCAAAATTGGGGTGTTCTGAGCCGAGCAGAGGGGGTATGTGGGCCGGTATGAGGGGTGAGATTTCCGATCTTCGTGGGATAGGGTGGATTTTGGGCACCTGCGGTGGGCCGAGCAGAGGGGGTATGTGGGCCGGTTTGGGGAGGGGGGTTTCCGATCTATGGGCGTTGGGGTGGGTTTTTGGCCCCTGGCGGGGTTCGATTTTGGCTCTGCGGGGGGGGTTTTGTGAGCGGTGCTGCGGACAGCGTGTTAGGAATTTGAAGTTTGAAAACGGGAGTTAAAGAGGTGGAACCCCTTGGAAAGATAAGAAGAAATATATTACACAAGTTATAAATATCGAAAATGCAATCCTGATTATCAAGACATAGGAGGGAGCCACAATTCAAGAAGTGTGGGGAGTGGCGGTGGTCTATAATTAAAATGAAGTGAGAGGGTGGAATTTACTGCTTCTTTTATTTGCTCCTACTGAGGGAGATTATTAAATATATGAGAGGAAGATAACATGAAAAAACTAGCTAAAATATCAAATATATTTTTGTGTCTATTGATGGTAACGACTGTGTTTGCCGTTGTAGGGCCGGTGAATGTGAGCGCTGCAGGAGAATTTAGTTCATACTTTGTGGGAGGAGATGGAACAGCCGGGGATCCGTATCAGATCTCTGATGTTGACGAATTGCAGAATATGCAATTAGACGTAAATGCAAATTATGTTATAGTAAATGATATTGATGCTTCTGAAACTTCAACATGGAATGGTGGAGCCGGATTTGAGCCAATAGGATATTGGCCCTATTTTGAGGGATTATTGGATGGAAACGGATATAAAATCACGGGTTTGTATATTAATCGACCATCTACTAACCGTGTTGGTTTATTCAGTAATCTTGGAGGTTGGACATTAAATAGTGTTATAATGAATATAGCATTAGAAAATATCGATATCACTGGAATGTATGGTGTGGGTGGCTTAGTTGGTTGGAATTGGGGTTCGATATCAAATTCATATGCAACCGGTAGTATAAATGGTAAAGGTGATGTCGGTGGTTTAATAGCATATAATAATGGGGGTCCTTTATCAAATTGTTATTCAACAGGAAGTGTAAGTGCCACTTGGTCAGAAGGAGCTGCTGGGGGTTTGGTGGGCCAAAATTTTGGCCCAATTTCAAATTCATATTCTTCAAGCAGCGTTAATGGAGGTTTTTATGTTGGCGGGCTAGTAGGTCGTAATTCCCGCGCCATAATATCAAACTCATATACTAGTGGTATTGTAACTGGAGTCAAATATACTGGCGGGTTAGTTGGGGATAATGGTTTCAGCACAATATCGAACTCATATGCTACCGGCTTTGTAACTGGTGGCACCTATACAGGCGGGTTGGTTGGGCGTAATTACGCCAGCACAATATCGAACTCATACTGGGACACAGAAACTTCAGGTCAATCCTCAAGCGCAGGCGGGACTGGAAAAACCACTGTACAAATGAAGCAACAAGCAACCTTCGTAGGGTGGGAATTCACGAATATCTGGGATATTAACGAAGGAGTAACATATCCATATCTTTGGTGGGAGAACGAACCCCCCGTAGCAGATGCAGGCTCTGATCAGACAGTTCTTGTAGGAGAAACCGTCAATTTCGATGGCAGCGGATCATCGGATCCTGATGGTACAATAGATTCCTATGATTGGGATTTCGACGATACCAATTTGGGTACCGGAGTCGCTCCTATACATTCATATAGCACTGTCGGAACTTACATAGTGACTTTAACTGTCACAGATGACAATGGTGCATCAGACACGGATACGGTTATAATAACAGTCATTACCCAAATACAAGCAACACATGATCTTATCGTTGAGATAGAGGAAATGGAGTTACCAAAAGGCACCGAGAACAATCTGAAATCCAAATTGAATGGGGCAATCCATTTACTTGAGAAGGAAAATATAAATGGAGCGATACATAAACTGGGTGATTTCATTGATTATGTAGAAGCTCAAAGAGGCAAGAAACTTACTAATGAAGAAGCTGATGCCTTAATTGCAGCTGCTCAAGCGATAATCGACAATATCAATGGGACCTGAGCAACACTAACCTTCTTCTTTTTTATCTTTTTTTTTATTATTAGGTTATCCTATATTACTGATTAAAGAACTGAATTTATTTAATAACGCTCGTATTTTGTATACCATTTGTGCGAGTTAACGCTCATATTTGGTATACAATGTAACGCTCACAGTTGGGAAAGGAATTGGGGGTCAACTCCCGTATTTGGGAAATGGTTTTCAGGGTTCAGCGCTCATATTTGGTATACACTGTGCACTTATGTTTGGTTAATAATTATCGTCAGTGCACGTGAATGTAAATATCTTATCTTATCATTGTAGAGAAACGATAATTTCCATACCAACTGCGGGAGTTGGGGGGTTGGGGTCCTATTGAGGGGTTTTGATGCACTGGCTCCACCCCGAATAACCCCGAAAATATGGGCTTTTTGAGCACGGAGAGGAGGGATGTGGGTCGGAATGAGGGGTGGGATTTCCGATTCGTGAGCGTTGGGATGGGTTTTGGCGCTCCAAAATGGGAGCGGTGGGGGAAGCTCAATCCAGCTGCTTATGTGCAATTTTCGGAGGCGAGAGGTATTAAGGGAGGGCATCAACTGAGCATGGGATCCAGGGAACTGCCTCCCCTAATGCTAAACCAAGGTATTACGCTCTTTCGAGAGTGCATCGGGGATTATAATAAAAGCTCACCGTCCTAGCCCGTCCAGAACTCTAAAATATAGGGTGATGAGAAATGGTGATTGGTGTTAAGGGATTGGGCTTGCCCCTCTCCGAAACCAGAGCAGGAACCTGCACATCCCTTTCGGCTGTGGAGGCGGAAGCGGGTGGGGGTTGAGGTATAGATTTTGATGAAATAATAGGACGGAGATAAAATTCATATAGAAGTTTCTATCATTAAAGGGAATAAAAGGGAAAGAATAAAACATTTAACCTACTATGTTAGGATTTATCCTTATATTCTTTAGCCTTTTTAAAACATTTTTTGGCTTCATTTTTTCTACCTAATTTTTCAAGGATCTCCCCTTTTGATATCCATGCCTCGATGATTTCGGTGTTTAGTCTCAAAGCCTTGTCATAACATTCGAGCGCTTCCATATATCGTTCTAATTTTCCAAATGCTTCTCCTTTATTTACCCAAACCTCTGCGTAATCAGTATTTATGTCTAACGCTTTATCAAAAGATTCAAGTGCTTCGTCATATCGTTTTAATTTTGTGAGAGCTACACCTTTGTTACACCATGCCTTTACATACTTCGGATTTAGTTCCAAGGCTTTATTAAAGCATTTAAGGGCTTCATCAATTTGTTCTAACTTTCCAAGAGATAATCCTTTATAATGCCATGCATCTGCGGCCTTTGGATTTATTCTAATAACTTTGTCAAAACATTCAACTGCTTCGTTATATCGTTTTAATTCTCCAGAAGCTGTCCCTTTATTATACAACGCATCTTCACACTCTGGATTTATCTCTATGGCTCTATCAAAACATTCAAATGCTTCATCACGTCGTCCTAATTCTACAAGAGCTACCCCTTTATTGTACCATGCATCTACATACTCAGGCTTTATCTCCAAGGCTTTATCGTAACATTTAAGCGCTTCATCATATCGTCCTAATCCTACAAGAACCACCCCTTTGTTATACCACGCATCTGCATACTCAGGCTTTATCTCCAAAGCCTTATCGTGACATTCAAGGGCTTCATCATATCGTTCTAACTTTGCTAAAGTTTCTCCTTTACTAGCCCATGCCTCTGCATACTCGGTATTTATCTTTAGAGCTTTATCAATACATTCAAGGGCTTCATTATATTTCCCTAATCTTATAAAAGCTACACCTTTGCTAAACCATGCCTTTGCATATTCAGGCTTTATCTTCAAGGCTTTGTCGTAACATTCAAGTGCTTTAATTATAGATTTAGAATTTTCATATCGAATGCCATGTGGTAAATGTTCGATAACTACCCCCTTATTAAACCATGCCTCGGCATACTCAGGTTCTATCTCCAAGGCTTTATTGTGACATTCAAGAGCTTCATCAAGTCGCTCTAGCTTCCCAAGAACTACACCTTTGCCATCCCATGCCATTGCATCTTCGGGATTTATCTCCAAGGCTTTATCAAAACATTCAAGTGCTTCATCATGTCGTTCTAATTCTCCTAGAGCAGCCCCTTTGTTACCCCATACCATTGCATCTTTGGGATTTATTTCCAAAGCTTTATCAAAACATTCAAGTGCTTCGTTATATTCTCCTAATTTTGTAAAAGTTGCTCCTTTATTATTCCACACTTCTAATGACCTTGAATTTAGTTCCAAGGATTTATCGAAAAATTCAAGAGCTTTCTTATAATCACCTTTGAAATATCTTATATTTCCACTAGTGAAATAATACTCAGGATTTTCGATCTCCCCAAATTTTTCAGAAAACATTTCCACTACTTCCTCCATTGCCCTTAGGAGTCTTTCATCTTTCTGTGTTACCTCTACTACCTTCTCAAGACTTATGCTTCCTCCAAATTTACTTCCAGCTTTTTTAATACATTCTTCCATCTTTTGCGGGAATTCCATAACAGCTGTTCTATCATTTGTTTCTAATCTAGCTTTTAATTCTCCAAATATTATGGTGCAAACATAATCCCACTGGGTATGTTGCTCATCAAGTTTTAACATTACCTCATCAAATTTGTCTCTTATTTCTTCTCCAATACGATTAATATGCCAAATGATTACATCAAAATGCTCAGCACTTAAAGCCTCCATTTTTTCCAACATACTTACTATTTCTTCATGTGGTCTTTCACCAACGGTTCGTGCCAAGATTGAACCAATAACAGGAATCTTAGAAATTTCCTCTTGAAGGATGGACAGGGCTTCCTCCTTGCCACTCTCGACTAATCTTTCTTTAATCCTTTTTAATGCTTTGCTAACCTTTTTCTTAATTATTTCATCGTCCTTGTTAGCCATAATTCTCAGCCCTTAACCTTAGGAATCGAAATAGGTTTTGGATATATAGATTTAATTGAGAGAACAGAGGTTCCTTCCTAACCACTTTTTTCGAGTCAATGACTTGGCTAAGAGTGTAATGGTGGATCGAAACAAGAGGCATGGGAACTGCAGGTAGGTAAGTTAAAATCACCGAAGGTGGCACGGAATGGCGGGCGAGAGTGATTAGGGATTGAGTGGGGGGATATATTTCTATAAGAATGTTGTTTTCGATTCTTCTTAAGAATCATTTTTAGGTGTTAGTTCATTAATATCAATTATATATTGATCAAATAATTGAGATCCACATAACCTATTCTATTTTTTATCTCTCCATCATATCCTGATTATTTCAATCAAACTACTTTCAAATATAATAATAGTCGTAAGGGTCTAGAAATCTAAAGCAGTACTAGAAAAATATATAAATCTGAGATCTATAGTGGACTTATAGCATTAAATGCGAATGGTCAGATAAGTTAATAAAGTAAACCATAAAATTAGGATTGAGATAGATGACAAATATATATGAGCTGCATAAATATGTAAGAAGTTCAAATGAAAGTGGCCGCGAAGAAAATTTATTAACGGGAATATTATGCTGGGCTTTTGAACATAATAATGAGTTATTGCCGGCATTAATAGAAAGAGTGGTTGGACTTGAAGAAAAAAATGAAGGTCGACCCATACTTTCAAGAAATCTGAAGGAAATTAAGTTAGATACAGAGGAAATTTCATATAAATTTCAAAAATCTTTAAGTACTTCTATAAGAGAAGGTATAGCAGATTTTGAAATATCCTGTAACAAATTTGTTATTCTTGGTGAGAATAAAGTGGTTCCAGTAGACTTAACAAGTGAACGAATTCAAAAATATTTTGATGCTGCATTGAAAATTTATCCAGGAAAAGATATTTTTATACTTTGTATTACTCCAGATATCCATGAACATATCTTAACAGTATTTAAGCAAATTGAAGAAAAAAATCGTAATTGCTTTTATTGGTTATCATGGAAAACCATTTGGGAAATATGTGATTATATGGTTAAAAGAAATGAGAACAATATAGTATTAAACGAAGTTAAGGAGGCTATAAATATGGCGGGATTAAAGCCATTTGAGGGTTTTAACGAAGATTTTATGAAGGTAATGTGGAATATCCATGAGCTTGGAGCTGTTTATGAATTTTTTACATCGTGTGATAAAGTTTTAACAGACAGTACAAGATTAGGGTTAAAAAGTGAAGGACCCTATCGTTCAAGTATGGAAAAAGGGAAAATATATCCTCATGTGATATATAGATATTATTTCGGAAGTGATTGGACAAATGTTACCGAGTCGAATCTCAATGTATATTGCATTGAATTCTTTTATGGAAAACCGATAATAATTTGTGTTTCTCTTTGGTTTCAAAAAGGGAAGGCATATGATAATTTTATAAAAATACAAGACTTAAACGAAGATTTATTAAAGAATATCAAAGATAGATTCCCTGATGATGAAGTGGTTTCTGATTATGATAATGGTCACTTTTTTGGAGTTAAAATTAAGATAACCAATCCTAAAGGGTCTAAAACCTTAATAGAAGAAATTGAACGGATTATTTCTTTTCTCAATAACGACACGGTTGCAAGGTTAGAAAACGCTGGTTACCATTTTTAACAATCAATGCTCTCTTTCCTTCACCTTCCGTTTTTACTCTCCCTCCTACTCCTCCTCCATCTCTGTACCACCCATCAACCTAAAACCATAACCTCTCCCAACCGTTTTCGAGGATAAAGTTTGGTTGTGGTCATCCCCTCATCCCGAAACCAGTGAGAGGAACTCCCCACCCAGTTCTAAGCCGTGGTATTGCCCGAATTCGAGAGTGGGGGCGGGTTATAATATAAAAGGTTATCGTACAAACTTCTACACAACCTTCAAATATCAAAAAACAAGCAAAGCAGTGTGTTGTGATGGGTTGGGGCATATCCACATACCGAAACCAGGGAAGGGACCTGCTGGTGTAATAAGGGTTGTGGAGGCGGAAGCAGTTAGGGGTTGAGAGGAGGGGAGATTTTTATGGATTTTATTATTTCATCCTGAGCCTCTTTTAAGGCACTTTCAACATCTTTTTCCATTATATCTACATTATTGCGAATATCCTCAAGCGCGGTGATACTTTTTGAAAGGTTAAGTTTATGTGCTCTAAATTTTTGTATGACTTCCGTTGCACGTTTTAATGCGTTATTAATTCTATTTATATCAATCTCATAATGTTCTAAATCTTTCTTTATTTTTACAGTTCTATAAATTAGATGTAAAGCAGCCTCGAGAGCTATAGGTATTGTGACATACTCATCGACTAAAACTATAAACCTATTTTCTGGCATAATTTGAAGATAAGGAAAATGTGGTTTCCAATCATCTGCATTTTTTTCTAAACACAAAACTACAATTCCATATTCGGATCTTCGGTTTGCCATCCCTACGTTTAATTCATCTAAGAAAAATGGTGACTTACCAGTCCGAGTACATTCTCTATTTTTAAGCTCTAATGTAATATTTGCACTTGTTTTCCAATTTCCATCCATATTAAATCTATAGACAATATCACCTACTTTCCCACCAGCTTCAGTTATATTACCGGAATAATTCACTTGATCTTGACGGTTTTTTGCAAACTCTTCAAGAAAACTCACTATCCTCTGCTCAAATGAGTCCCCTGCATAAAAAGATTGTTTTCGCTTTGCAGCTTCTAACTCTATGTTGTGTTTAC
>CBDVCK010000114.1:0-10109 GCA_965372465.1 uncultured Thermoplasmata archaeon
CAGAAGAAATTCTGAAACTTGTCCTTGCAGGAAATGTGGACGAGGTCCTTAAAAGGGATGATATCTGGTTCTGCATGAACTGCCACGAATGCACTCAGCAGTGCCCACAAGGGTTCGGTATGGTGAAGCTGATTTCATGGTTGAAAAATCAGGCATACAAGAAAGGAATCTACCCCGAGGTTGTGGGTCATCGACTTTCGGAGCTTCACGAATCAGGTTATTCCTTTCCAGTGGATATGGGTAAGAGAAAGGAGCTTTCCCTGCCTGAAATCAAGGTACCTGACATGACGAAGTTAAGGAAGCTTATAAAAGAGACGACAGGCGAGAGTTCAGATGAAGAGGGTGATTGAAATGGATACAGTATTTTCAGGAAGGATTGGCAAGTTGGGAGACATGGGAGAATCCAATGGTAAGAAAGGAAAAATCGGCATTACGCTTCCCCCAAACGGTTTTGTAAGGGACGTGGAGGCATGCGGAATTGCAGGTCTCATAAATACCAACGGCAAAAGAGAGAACGCAAGTCGGGTTATCGACATGATCACCACGATGACTGACAGGGAAAACGGTCTTGGAGCAGGTTATGCATGCTACGGTCTCTTCCCAGATCTGGCAGATTATTTCTGCGTGCAGCTTCTTCTGGATGATGAGCAGGCAAAGGAAAATGTTGAGGAGTACTTCAGGAAGAAGGCAAATATCGTAAAGGATGAAAAGGTGTACACAAAATCTGTTGCAGGTATGAAAGGGCCGTACCCTCTGATATGGCGGTTCTTTCTTGAGATACCTGAAGATGCAAGTTCAGAAAATCCTCAAATTGAAAGCGAGGACGACTACATGGTTGACATGGTCATGTATGTAAACGAGAAGATTGACGGAGCCTTCTGCATGTCCTCCGGAAAAGACATGGCAGTGTTCAAGGGAAACGGATGGAGTTACGAGATTGCAGAATTCTACGACCTCAAAGAGAGGTACGAAGGCTATATGTGGCTTTCCCACTCAAGGTTTCCCACAAATACACCGGGTTGGTGGGGAGGGGCCCATCCCTTCAATATCCTGGATTGGTCCTTATGCCACAATGGCGAGATAACCTCGTACGGTACCAATAGAAGATATGTCGAGATGTGGGGCTACAAGTGTACTCTTCTTACTGACAGTGAGGTTGTAACATATCTTTGGGACCTTCTGGTAAGAAGACACAACCTCCCGAAACTCATTGCCTCAATGACCCTGGCACCCCGTTATTATGAGGACCTTGCGCGTTTACCTGAAGATCAGAAGAGGATTGCAACCGTTCTTCGGATGACCTACGGAAGAGCCATGGTGAACGGTCCTTTTTCGATTCTTGTGGGAACCAACAGGCCTAACCCTACCATGATAGCATTGACCGATAGAAAGAAGCTTCGGCCCATGATCGCGGCATTGTCCAATGATGAAAATACGGTTTATGCAGCATCAGAGGAATGCGCAATAAGAAGGATTGGTGATGCCGGGGAGGTATGGGCACCTGTCACAGGGAACCCTGTTATTGCCACCCTCTACCGCGGCCTTGTGTGGCGGGGAACAGAAAAACCACTTGAAGGCAAGAGCCTGAAACTGGAGGTGTGAATATGCCTGAAAAGATGGAAGGAATAAGAATAAAAAGCCCCTCGATGTTCAAGGTGGATATCGACAGAGAGAGATGCAAGATATGCAAGCGCTGCACAATAAACTGCACATTTGATACCCTGTCCTTCAATGGAGAGCGCATCATAGCGGACCATGACAGCTGTGTTGCATGTCAGAGATGTGCAATGATGTGCCCACAGGAGGCCATCACCATAAAGACAAATGAGATGGCGTATCCTGTTCATTCAGCCTACACGGATAGAATAAGAAGGATAGGTTGGGAGCAGGCCTCAACCGGAGGTGTAATGCTTGCCTCCTGCGGAAACGACCTTCCGTATCCCACCATCTTTGACGACCTGGTGCTGGATGCCGCACAGGTCACAAACCCTGCAATCGACCCTTTAAGAGAGCCCATCGAGACCAAGTGTTTCCTGGGAGCAAAACCTGCAAAACTTGATTTTATGGAGGACGGAGATGAGATCACGTTAAAGACCAAGATGCCTCCCAATGTTACCCTTGCAACACCAATAATGATTGGCCATATGTCCCTTGGGAGCATCAGCTACAATGCCCAGATAGCACTTTTCAAAGCCGCTATGGAGGTGGGAACGCTTGTAGGAACGGGGGAAGGAGGGCTGCATCCTGATTTTTACAAGTACGGAAGTATCATAAATAGCGAGGTGGCATCAGGCAGGTTCGGTGTGGATGCCAATTACCTGAAGAAGGTGGCATCTCTGGAGATCAAAATCGGACAGGGAGCAAAACCAGGTCACGGCGGACATCTTCCCGGTGAGAAAACGAGCAAACTCATCTCGGAAACAAGAATGATTCCAAAAGGCACAGATGCTCTATCCCCATATCCTCATCATGACATCTACAGCATTGAGGATCTGCAGCAGTTGATCTTTGCCCTAAAAGAGGCCACAAGGTACAGGGTTCCTGTGGGAGTTAAGATTGCGGCAGTGCATAACAGTGCTGCAATTGCCTCGGGAATGGTAAGGGCAGGAGCAGACTTCATTACAATCGACGGTTTCAGAGGGGGAACTGGAGCTACACCAAGGATAATTCGGGATCATGCAGGCATACCAATAGAACTTGCAATAGCCACAGTTGATCAAAGGTTAAGAGAAGAAGGCATCAGGCACAAGGCAACTGTGTGTGCCGGAGGCTCAATCAGATACTCTGCAGATCTGGTCAAGGTACTTGCCCTTGGAGCGGATGTAGCCATGATATGCACGCCTGTTCTCATTGCAATGGGCTGCAGGGTATGCCAGCAGTGCCACAGGGGAACATGTGCCTGGGGAATAGCAACCCAGAACCCTGCCTATTCCCAGAGGCTTGCAATCGATGTGGGTGCTAAAAGGATTGCGAACCTGTTCCATGCATGGAACGAGGAGCTAAGAGAGATTTGCGGTGCAATGGGTATAGATTCTGTGGAGAGCTTTGTGGGAAACAGGGATAGACTGAGATATGTGGGGGCAAATCCGAGGATAGCAGACATCTTAGGTGTCAAACATGCAGGCGAGGCCTGGGGGTGAACAGATGGCCAAGAAGAAGATCGAAATCGATGCAATGGATAAAGATGCAAAACCCATGAGCTACAAGGAGCTTAACGAAAGGATTCACGATGCAGCAGACGAAGGTTGCAAGCATATCATAGTAAAGAACGTACTTGGTCAGAGATTCATTGGAGACTGCATGGAGCATAAGGCCCTGAAGATAGATCTGCACGGAACTCCCGGAAACGATCTCGGAGTTTTTCTGAGCGGTCCTACAATCGAGGTATTCGGCAGTTGCGAGGACCAGACAGGAAACACAATGAATGCAGGTACGATTATCGTTCACGGTAATGCCTGGGATGTAACAGGTCTTTCTGCAAGAAACGGAAAGATCTTCGTCAAGGGGAATGGAGGATACAGAATCGGTATTCACATGAAGGAATACCTGGACCAGAAACCCATCGTAGTTTACGGAGGCAGTGTGAAGGAGTTCTTTGGGGAATACATGGCAGGTGGTGTCTTGGTAGCCCTTGGACTGAAATTCGAAAACAACGAAATTGAGGATGTACCTCCAAAAGAGGTTGTACGGGGAAGCTTAGGAAGTGGAATTCACGGGGGTGCAATCTATGTCAGAGGAGAGGTCCCCGAGCATTACCTTGGAGTGAGCGCTACAATTGTGGAGTTCACAGATGAGGATTTAAAATTACTGACCCCAATCCTTGAGGAGTTCTGCAGCTATTTCAAAGTACCTATAGAAAAAATCTGGGAGAGGGAAATCAAAAAGATCGCTCCTTCATCCTCCAGACCTTATGGGGCATACTACAATCCAAATTCTGTATGAGATCTAGAATCCAAACCTTTGTTTCCAGGCAATTACTTTTCGAAAGAGTTCATCCGAACGCCTGGCCACACTCCAAACCCACATACCTCCCCCTGCAAAGAATAACGTTTGGAGTTGCCCATGGGGATTTAAAGAGTCGATTCGAACATAACCTTCCCCGGTCCCAACCTTGCCTGGCATCCTATGTCTGCTCACATTTGAGAGTATTTGCATTGGAAAGAAATATTTTGCACCCTGAAAAATAATTCGTATATTTGTAAAAACCAAAATTCCACGATCATTATATATGAGAAATTTTGTGAATAACTTATCAACCCTATCCGGGGTTTCCAACCATACCTTGTAGAATACATCAACAACCTGCTCGCCCGGCATCAAATACGGGAAATGCATACTTTAACCTCAACGAGTCATAATTACCTTCCTACCTGCTCATTGCCCTTTTGAACAGCGGAACAGCCACTGCCAAAAGCACGACTCCGAATCCTATCATGACCGCAATCTCTGTTATGATGGAAGAAACACCGGCCCCCAGTATTATCACCTTTCTCAGGGCGGTTGTGGCATATGTCAAGGGCAGAACATAGGCAATTCTCTGCATGAATTGCGGCATCTGCTGAATTGGAAAGAACACACCTGAGAGAAACATCATGGGGAACATGAACATCATCATGACCATGCTTGCAGTTTCTTCGTTTTCCATAAACGATGTAATCAGAATACCCAGCCCCACAAAACTGAAAACCCCCAAAAACAACAGAAGGAAAACCAAAAGGATGCTGCCGTATATCACCACACCGAAAAGGAGTATGGCCAAAATGAGGATTACGACCCCCTGGACCATGCCTCTTGTTGTCTGTGCAAGGACCTTTCCGAGGATAATTGACAGGCGGTTTATAGGAGCGACCAGCAGGCCGTCTAAAGTTCCGATGTCCTTTTCATACGATATTGCATGGGGTAAACCTGTCATAAGAGACATCATCACAACCATGGCCATTATCCCCGGGGCTACGAACTGGAAATAATTGGGATCTCCTGGTATGATACCCCGAACCTCCACATGATAGGGTGTGAGTATGGCAAAGGTTTTGTTTGCGGGAATGTCATAGGTGCTGTTCAGTGTGAAGTTCGCCATCTGGGTGCCCATTTGCTCTATGGTTTCCAAAAGAATGGTTTCCAATTGCAGAGAGAGTTGAGGATTTGTCTGATCTGTAATAATGGATATATTACCTTGATTTCCTGATAAAAGGGATTGTGTAAAATCCTTTGAAATTATTATGCCACCTGAAATCTTGCCGTCCTGGATTTTAGATTTTATGCTTTCGAAATCCGAGCCCTGTGAAAGTTCCATCATACCTGTTTTTTCATTGATTGTGGTAAGCTTTGCTATGAATTCGTTCCCAAATGTTATGTTGCCAGATCCCTCATCCAGGTTCGCAATGGCAACGGGTACATCATTTATGGCTCCTCCTGAGGGAAATATGAAACCAACCATCACCATCATGAAAAGCGGCATTAAAACCAGCATTAAAAGACGCAATTTGCTTCTTGAGAATTCTAAAAGATCCTTCCATGCAATCCATATACTGTGATTTACCAAATCCTTTACACCCATTCCCATCACCTACCTGATTCTCTTTTTCCCATGAGTTCCTTGTCTAGGCCCATGGCCAGGTTCAGCTGCTTTAAATTTTTCTGAAGTCTGCTCCCTGACCTCATGGCCCGTTATGTGCAAGAACACATCCTCCAGTGTGGCCTCAAGGTTCCTTACAGAATTGATTTTACCGTTGTGAGAGCGCACACAGTCGATTATATTATCAAAGGCATCGTCACCCTTTGCTTGAACCTTGATGTGGGTATCATCCGCTACAGAGATTGTATTCACGCAATCCAGGTTCTTTATCGGGGATGCGATTTGAGAAGAGAGATTGGGGATATCGAGTTCAACAACTGTTGTATCTGTTCCCGATACCATCTTCTTTAGATTGGCAGGGGAATCCAGGGCAACGATCTTTCCATAGTCGATTATGCCAATTCTTTGGCATAACATATCAGCTTCCACCATCATGTGGGTGGTAAGTATTATCGTTGTACCATGTTCCATATTCAGCTTTCTTATAAACTCCCTTATCTCACCTGTGGATTGTGGGTCCAAACCCAGGGTGGGTTCGTCCAGAAAAAGTATCTCCGGTTGGTTTAAAAGGGCGCGAATCACATTTATACGCTGTTTCATACCTGATGAAAAGGTACCTATCTGATGATCAGTCCATTTCTCCATCCTCACAAGGCTTAGAAGCTCATTTATCCTATCATCCAACTTTGTACGGGGAATATTGTAGAGTTTCCCGAAAAGCTTGAGATTCTCGTAAGCCGTCAATCGATCGTACATTATCATTTTCTCAGATACCAAACCTACGTGCTTGCGTACTTTATTATCCTGGCGTATGATGTCATATCCTGCAACATTGGCTGTTCCCGAACTTGGCCTGGAAAGAGTGCAAAGCAGCCTGATTATCGTGGTTTTACCTGCACCGTTTGGTCCCAGTAAACCAAATATCTCACCTTTTTTCACATCCAGAGATACTGAATCGACTGCCGTAAGCTGCCCGAATTTTTTTGTCAGGTTAATTGTTCTTATGGCGACTTCATCCACACTATCACCGCTTGTTATTTCTAAATTTACGATTCATTTATCGTATATTCCTGGGTGTATGACTTAAAACCCCACTATAAAACTGATTCGGTGTATATTCATGAGACAATGAGCTTCACATAATCAAGGTTCTTGTGAGTCTGAAACGAGCGTGTCATCTTTTTGATTCTTTCGGCATCCCCATTGACAACAAATATCTCCAGGCATTTTTCATTTTCAAGATGATTGTGCACCTGCGTTTTTATTAGGTCCTGAAAGTCGTGTCTGATATTGGATACCCACTGTGAGGATTTCTCATCGTGAATAACCAAAAGGGTGGCATCGATTACACCCGAAAGATCGTCCTTTTCCTTTTTGTCTGCAATCAGCATTCGTATTGCGGCTCTTATTGCCTCGCTTCTTCCCGAGAATCCCATCTCTTCCTGAACTGCATCTATCCTTTGCAATATTCTCTGGTTCAGGGAAACACTTACTATTGGCATCGGTAGGTACAATTATTAAGTTCTATATAATATTTTGCACAAATATTATTAAGAAAATCTTTAAATATTAATAAATAGTTAGGCTTATGTATGTCCATGAACAGTGTATGGTTATTCACATTGGCAAGTGTTCTCTTTATCAGTGTTATTTCTTTAATCGGAATACTGACATTGTCAATAAAGGAAAAAATACTGCAAAAAATACTGATCTTTTTTGTCAGTTTCTCTGCAGGAGCCCTATTGGGTGACGCATTCATCCATCTTTTACCAGAGATAGTTGAAGAAGAGGGATTTGGTCTTGAGATATCCCTTTATGTTCTTTCGGGTATTTTGGTATTCTTTGTGCTGGAAAAGCTCATAAACTGGAGGCACTGTCACGAGCTTGCGTGCGAGACCCACACAGAAACTTTCACCTATATGAACCTCGTGGGAGACGGGGTGCATAATTTCATCGATGGTATGATAATCGCAGGAAGTTTTATGATAAGCATTCCTCTAGGTTTTACAACAACAATTGCTGTTATTCTTCATGAGGTCCCCCAGGAAATCGGGGATTTTGCAGTGCTTGTATACGGTGGTTTTTCCAAAAAAAAGGCTATGTTCTATAATTTGCTTGCGGCACTTGCAGCTGTAATCGGAGCGATACTAATGCTTGCTATCGGGGAGTTTTTAACACATCTTCCCATCTTTTTGGTCCCCTTCACTGCAGGGGGTTTTATATATATTGCAGGAACCGATTTAATTCCAGAGATGCATAAAGAGGTTAGGCCAAAGATTTCAGTTGTTCAAATGATAGCTATTATTGCAGGAATCAGTGTGATGTATCTTTTAATCTTTTTAGGTTGAATGCAATATTTTTCTCATAACAAAAAACTGTGTTTAGATACCCAAATTTTAATAGTTTATTCCGAGGGCGGAGGTTTGGAATCGTTTGGTTCCTTTGGTTTCATATCCAATTCTTCGCCCATTTGGGTAGATTTATCCTCATATGTACTGTTATACAAAATTTATGAAAAACCATAATCACCTTCCTTCATCAGAGGAATCGCCGTAGTCAAGCCCCCTTCCTTTACACCTTTCTTAAAAAGATTTGCCAAAATCGCCTGTGCCTTCTCAAATGTCTCCATAACGCCATCCCAGTCATGGAGAATATCCCCGTACTCCTTTTCGAATTCCTCTAATACCGCGCTCATTCTCTTTCTGAGCCTTTTGTTATCGTAACCTGAAATCACAGCGCACAAAAACGAATATTTACCCTGTTCCAAAATAAGATGGAATTCACCGAATTCCAGCTTCTCAAGGGATTTCTTTTGGTCCGTTAAAACCTCACCTACCTGCGGTCCTTTCATGAAAGAGTCCTTCACAAATTCCTGAACAGCGGTGAGCATGGCGGAAACAAGCTCCACATCCAGGGCCATTTTCGATTCTCCACGAGATAGATGTGTTAAAAGGATACCTGCATTGTTGACCAAGAATGCCTCTTCAACCCTGTATCTGTATCTGGCTTCTCTGTATGCAAATACACCCAAAATTCCCATGATGAATGCAAGAATCACCCAAAGCCAATTAAAGGGCTCTACTTCCTTTACCACCACCTTCAGATCCACTTCCTCCGAACTTACGCTAGCCTCACCGTCATTTGCCGTAAATATAACACCTTTTTGCGATGTCTTCTTATTCCTTTCCCATCGTGCCTCATGGGTTGCGGAATCGATTATGATATCCGGAACATTACAGGTGAAGGTAAGGTTATAACCGTTTTCCACGTCATAAAAATAATCATCCAAGTCAATTACCCAAATCTCGTCCTCCTGTATCTGCAAATAGGTAATGGTTTGAGTGACTTCGGGGGGGTCGTTTACGGAGTTTACTGTCACATTTATTGAAAACTGTGCCCACGCTCCGGAGGTATCCTGAGCCCTGAAAGTCACCTGAGTTATTCCAAACCAGTTCTCACTTGCTGAAAAGCTCACCAAACCCTGCGAGTCTATGTTCACCTGTACCTCGCTGCTTTTTACAATCTGCATAAAAGTCAAGGTATCTGTTACATTGTCTCCAAAGTAATCGTTCAGATTGAAGAAATCCTCAAGTGTTGTATCCTCATCGAAGTGCACATTCGAAGGATATCCATAATCCTTGATATACGGGGGCCAGTTGATAAGAGATACGTGGACCGTCACATTTATTGATGCAGTATACTCACCATCGCTGACACTGATTTGAACCACCTCGGTAGTAACCGCAGGATCAATGTAATGGAACACCAAGACCCCTTCCTTTGTTGTGGAAAGGGTGACAAAGGAGGAGTCGGTATACATCAGGAGATCCAGTATGTTCTCATCGTCCCAAACATAAACCGGATTAAGAACCAAAAGCTCCCATGGTGTATCCAGACGAACATAAACATCCTGAATGCCTCCAATGGTGGGTGGGAAATTGACTGAATTGACAGTGACCATTATTGTCTGCTCTATGAATGCACCATAGGGATCGTAGGCCCTAATGGTTATGTTTTCCTTTCCATACCAGTTCGGATCAGCAGAGAAGGACACATAACCTGTGGATGAATTCACAACCGGTCTTACATGAACATTTCTCACGAAATGATAGCTCAAAGTGTCGTTGTCCCTATCAGTGAAATAGTTATCCAGATCAAAGGCATTAAGCAATGTCTCCCCCTCATCAAACGTAACATCAGGAATTTCTCCGGAAACCTCGGGCGGGAAGTTGTCTGTGATGCTCACTGTCAAGGTATCGTTATCCTGGTTCTTTCCATCATCCACAGTAATTATTACCACATCTGTCCAGCCCACCATACCCTCAGGGTAATTAAGGGTAAGAATTAGGCCGTTAACCTCGATATACGGGGAATCGGTTGTAACAATCAGATCGCCTTTTAGAGTATCAGGGTCCCAAACATAAGGATCAAGGTCCAAGTAATACGGATAATTAAAATGTACATACCTTCCACCCACACCCGAGATTACTGGCGGCTGCTCGGGTCGAATCACGTCAACAGAAGCTGTATCCTG
>CBDVCK010000115.1:0-10104 GCA_965372465.1 uncultured Thermoplasmata archaeon
GGCGGAGGTGGTAGTTCTCTTTTTTCCTCCGCAGGTTGCTCAAAGGGTACCTCTGGCTCCTTTTTTCGTCTCGTCAGCAATATTAACAGTAGCACCACAATGATGATTACAACCAGAAGTAATAGCAGGAGAGAGTAATCAGAGTCCTGGGCCTCTTCCTTTTTCCATTTTGTGGGGTCCAGTGGAAAATCATCCTCGGTATCCGGGTGACCGTCGTCGTCATCATCTGTATCTGCATTGTTGCCGATTCCATCATCATCTGTGTCAGTGTCCTCATTGGGATCTAGTGGGAAATCATCTTCGGTATCTGGTACATCGTCATTGTCATCATCCGGGTCAGTGGAATCAGGTATGCCGTCGGAATCCGTATCCAAAGCATAGGTTGAAAAGACCAAAGCAAAGTCCGAATCCATGGGTATTCCGTTTACATCGGTTATCTCTGAACCGATTGTGAGTGTGTATGTTGTTCCTTCAGTTAGATTGTTTGTGGCAAAGGAAAGGGAAAGCTCTGTTCCTGCTGTATTCCACTGTAATGAAAACTCCACCGAAGGAGAAAGTGTCAAATAATTCTCAACATTCGTCTGGTTCATTGGCTCGTTAAAGGTGATGATAATGGTGCCATTTGTTTCAAATCCTGTGGATTGATTCACCGGGGTGGTTGAAACTATATAAGGTGATGTTGCATCGATTGTGACTACGAAGTAGATTCCGGCTTCATTTCCAACAGTATCCTCTGCCTCTACTCTCACGGTATATTGGCCATCAGTCCAAGAAGACGTGTCGATAATATAGGGAGATGTAAGCTCCAGATATGTGGTGCCATCATTGGAGTACTCAACACGGTCGGTATCGGAATCGGTTATTATGATTTGAATTGTCGTCCCCACGATAATGGTGGTATGATTTAGGGCGGGGTCCACTCCTATGGAAGGTGGTGTGGAATCCACTGTAAAGAAGAACCACGAACTCTTCTCATTTCCTGCCTCATCCTCTGCAGTGATAATAATTGTATAGTCCCAATCTTCCCAGCCAGAAGTTGATATGTCATAGGGATCAGATAGCGATGGTTCAGATCCACCATTGACGGTGTATACAACGGAATCCAGATTGTCATCAAATATTAAGAAGTCCAAAGTGGTCCCGCCAGGGATAACCGAATTGTTTGCAGGGGTATTCAGCTGGATTACAGGACTTACAGAATCGATTGTGAATGTGAACTCCCTGGTTCTTGAATTTCCTGCCAAATCAAGTGCCTGGATTTCAATTGTGTATACCCCATCATCCCATCCTGTTGTGGATACATCATAGGGATCGGAAAATGGTGCAAATCCGCCTCCGTTTATGGAATAATTGACCTGCTCCAAGTGTGCATCCTCAACCGAAAAGTCCAAAATAGTCCCTGGTAAAATAAATGAACCGTCATTAGGAGAGTTCAGGGTAATAGTCGGATTGGTGGAATCGATTGTGAAGAAGAACCAAGTGGAATTTGAATTCCCCACAGAATCCACACTATTGATCTGAATGGTGTATTCTCCATCCCATCCAGAGGTTGAAATCTCGAAAGGCCCTGTAAAAGTGGTATCCGGTCCTCCGTTTATCGAGTAATTGGCCTGGCTTAGATGCAAATCCGTAATCGAGAAGTTAAGGGGTGTACCATCCTGAATTATGGAATCGTTGACCGGAGTGTTTAATGCTATTTCCGGTTTGGTTGAATCAATTGTAAATAGATACCAGGATGAGTTGGTGTTACCTGCAACATCCTCACCATTGATTATAATGGTGTGATCTCCGTCCGACCAGCCTGATGTTGCGATATCAAAGGGTGCGGAAAATGGATTGTCTGCTCCTCCGTCCACAGAGTAAGTGGCCTGGGCAAAATTTGTATCGGTAACAGAGAAGTTCAGATCGGTTCCACCTGCAATAACTGAATTGTCGGTGGGGCTGTTTAACACTATTTCAGGAAGGGTGTTGTCCACGGTAAAGAAGAACCATGCCGAATTGAAATTATCAGAAAGATCTGTTGCATTGATCAATATCGTATGATCGCCTTCAACCCAGCCTGCAGTGGAAATGTCAAAAGGTGCTGAAAATGGAGTTTCTCCTGCGCCGTCAATTGAATAATTGGCATCCTGTAGATTGTCATCAAGAATCGAGAAATCCAAAGGTGTGCCTTGTGAAATTATGGAATTGTTGGCAGGAGTGTTCAGCTGGATTACAGGTGGTGTGGAGTCGATTGTGAAAATATACCAGGATATGTTAATGTTCCCTGCCAGGTCCTCTGCAGTAATTTGAATCGTGTAATCTCCGTCAACCCATCCTGCGGTGGAAAGGTCGTAGGGTCCCGAAAATGGGGTATTACCCCCTCCGTTTATCGAATAATTGACACCAGCCAGGTACAAATCCGAAACTGAGAAATCCAAATCAGGACCTTCAACGAAAACGGAATTGTTGAGTGGTGAATTCAAGATAATTATAGGAAGAATCGAATCCACTGTAAAGTAAAAGACCTTTTCATTTCTGTTATCATTGATGTCTTTAGCACGAATAATTATCTCCCGCAATCCGTCTGCCCAGCCAGAGACTGTGATATCAAAGGGTCCCGGCAAATTCTGAGCCAGACCGCCATCAAGCGAATAATTGGCGGATTCAAGGTCCCAATCAACGACCTCGAAATCAAGTATATCGCCGGGTTTTACATATGAGTTGTTTAAGGGAGCAACCAGTATGATTTGCGGTCCGATTTCATCCTTGGGTTTCATGAGCGGGTAGTTATCCCTGGAATTCCCATCAATATCCCTTGGGATATCTCCAAGACCGTCGGGAGGCGGTACGTCCTGTGCTGCAGTGGAATTGAGATCCGGGCCCGTATAATCGCTCCAGTAATTGCCGCCTGATGGATATCCGTTATCCCAGAAGTTATTATTCCGATTGTCAAATGCCTGAACTGCATTGTCCATTATATTGTTGTGATAAATCAAATTGAACGAGGAGTCCTCACATGAGATGCCGACTCCCCAATTAGAGGACACGCTGTTGTTCGTGACATTGTTATTGTCGCACTCATAAAGATAGATTCCATAACCATTGCCTGAAATAACATTGGTTGTTATTTCATTATCAGTTGAGAAACCCATCAATATCCCAACCGTACCGTCAGTTAGGTCTTGGTGCTCTACAATTACATTTATGCAGTTGGCCAAAATCACCTCACCTGCACCTGCCGGGATTACTCCCGATGTCTGGTTCTTCCAGTATTCAACAGGTTTTGCATTAACCGAATTTGATGTGTCAATTGAATGGGTGTTCCAATGGCTGAGCTGGTTCCCCTCGATCCAGATTCCATCCCCATTCATGGCATTTGATGTGAGGGTGTTTCCAGTAGAATAACCCATATGAATTCCTGACCGATTATTCCAAGAGGCCGGATTGCCTAAGAGTGTGTTATCATCGGATTCGTAGAGATAGATACCGTACCAGTTATTTGAAGATGCATTGTTCCAAAATATATCAATATTGTCAGAAAATCCAACTTCGATTCCCACTGTTCCCAATGTAGGCTCAGTGCTCATTACATCAACGTTCTGGCAGTTTGCAAGGATTACCTCGCCCGCATCTGCAGGAATCGAACCACCCGTTTGGTCCTTCCAGTAGTAAACAGGGTTTCCATTAACAGTGTTTGAAATGTCGATTTCATGGGTGTTCCAATGGTCAAGGTTCCCCTGTTCAATGAATATACCATCTCTAATCATAGTATTAGCTGTGAGGTTAATGTTGGACGACATGTAAAGGAAGATCCCGCAGTCATTGTAGGAGGCGTTGTTACCATCAAGAATGTTCTGGCTTGATCCATCAAAATAGAATCCGTATATGTTGTATGATGCATTGTTGTCATCAAGAATGTTCAGGTCTGATTCACTGAAATAGAATCCATACCTGTTGTACGAGGCGTTATTGCCTGTGAAGTTGTTTCCACTTGAACTCCAAACATAGATGCCGTCACCATTATTTAGGAAGACTTCATTGGCTGAAACATTATTTCCACTTGACTGCCGGATATAGATGCCGTCATCACCGTTTTCAGATGCGTTGTTACCAGTCAGGTTGTTATCATCTGAAGCTCGAAGATATATGCCGTCGCCTTGGTTCAAATAAACTGTATTATCAAGAATATTATTCCTGTCCACGTTCCTAAAATAGAATCCGTTTGCATTGTTTAATGAAACATTGTTTCCAATAATATTATTTTCCACGGTGTCGCGAAGATACACACCGTCACCTGTGTTGCTCAAAATCGTATTATCTATATAGTTGTTCCTGTCGCAATATCGACTATATATCCCGTCATCAAAGCAGTAATTCACTGTATTGCCTGAGATCACATTGTCAGTGCTCCCACTTTCAAGAATTATTCCATCTCCTGTGTTCCATCCCATATTAGCGCTGTACGATGCATCATTGCCAATGACATTAGTCCATGTTGCTTCCCTGAGAACGATACCGATGCCGTTATAGGTAGCATTATTGTAAGTTACATTGTTCTGACTTGAATATGCAATATATATCCCCCGCACTCCATTTCCAGTAGCATTGCTTCCAGTTATATTGCTGTTATCTGAATAGTAATTATAGAACCCATAGGCTGCATTTGATGCTGAAACCGCATATATTGTTGTATTGTTGCAAAATCCAAGTTCCACGCCAACTGTGGCATTTGAAACGTCCTGATCAATGATCTGAATGTCCGAGCAGTTCACGAGAAGTGCCTGCCCTGCCCCTGCTGGAATTGCCCCTCCGGTTTGGTTTACCCAGTAATAAACAGGCTTACTATTAGCGGTATTCGTGGTATCGATATAATGGCTGTCCCAATCTTCAATTGGGCCTCCGAAGATGAATATTCCGTTATTTGTCATGACATTGGATGTTAGGTTATCTCTCATTGAATTAGAGAGATAAATAGCATAATAATTGTCTGAAATTGTATTGCCTGTAAGGATATTCTCATTAGAATTATCAACGATTATACCGGATTGGGCATTTTGCATAGCAATGTTGCCTGAGATGTTGTTTCTATTGGACCCATCCGCAACATTGACTCCGTTATCATTTCCCGAGACGTTGTTGTCGAATATATAATTCTCTCCGGATTGATAAACTAAAATGCCATCGGCGCCACCACCCATGCCTCCACCACTATTGAATAAAGCCTCATTACCGATGATATCGTTATTATATGAACCCTGGATATGTATGCCTTCATCTCCGTTGTTGGAGATGTAGTTGTTCTCAACTGTGCAGTTATTGGAATTCAGAACCCGAATTCCGTCCCTATTGTTATCTGAAACATTATTGTCTGCCACATAGCAGTTTGCCACATTGGAAAGCTCTATCCCACCGTTTTGGGAACTTCCACCGCCTCCGGTGACTGTAAACCCTGTCATGTTCACCCAGTCCGCAGTGATACGGACGGCGTCTCCGCCTCCCGAATCGATTATCGTAATGTCCTTGTCCTCTCCAGTTAAATTAATGGTTTTATCTACCACCACATTTTCAAAATATGTTCCATTGTAAACGTAGACCGTATCCCCCGGATTGGCCGCGTTAATCGCATCCTGTATTGTCGTAAAATTTGCAGGTCCATCATCATCCACAGTTATGGTTGTAGCTGCAACTGGTGAAGAAATATTGATAACTATCACCAAAGCGCTGAAAACCATAAAAAAAGCAACACCCAATGCCCTTAGTTTCATGCAAATCACGGTGTGGACAAAGAGCTAGCCAGATATATAATTTGTGATGGTGACGGATTTCGTTATTATCTTGGTGCTTTTTGGTTTAAACGGAACTGAATAGACTTTTTTTCATAAAAAATGCACCTAGTGGCCTTTACCAAATTCAATCTACTAGGCAGCTGCTTCAGCTTCCTCCGAAGCCACCATTATGGCCTTAATCCTCTTTCTTCTGAAGAAGTCCTCTCTCTCCCGCTCCTGCAGCTGCATCTCGATATACTTCTCTGTTGCTTTGAGCCTGGGAATGAAAATGTGCTCCAGGGCATTGACCCTGCGCTTGGTCTTCTCGATTTCAATGGCCAGACGCTCGATTGTGCCTTCAACCTCGGCCAGTTTTAATATACCGATTAATAATTTTCCGAATCTATCTGAGGCTTCATCCAGTTTGGCAGTTGTGTCGATATAGCCATAAAGAGGCTGTCCGCTTCTAGAAGGTATTGCATCGTACTCAACTTTCGGGACATGAACTCCCATAATGTTCACGGTTCTCATGGGAACATCCCCCAGATCTGGAATTGAGCCTGTGGCGACCTCCACTCTGTCCTGACCCATGATCATCTGTGATTCCATCAAAACCGAAAAGGAATTACTCAAATCCGCATTGGCCTTGTCCCTTAACGTGTTCCTGTCCTTGATTATCTCGAAGAACTGCACCACAAGTGCGTCCCTTTTTTCGGAAAGTAACTTGTGGCCTTTTTCGGCAAGCTTCTTTCTTTTCCTGATACTGAGAAGCTCCATGCGGGTGGGATTAATACCTTCGATTACCTCCTCAACCATTGGAATCACATACTTGTAATTGTTTTTGGCGTAAGACCAGAAATAACATTGGTTTTTAAATGCTTTTCTATCATGATTGGGAATTTCAACTGATCCTGTACCTCAAAATCGCTCCAATTCCACCCAAAGCCTCCAGTTTCTTCCCTGAATCGTTTAAGGCATTGATTATCGCAATTTTGGAATTCTTGTTTGCTGCAGTGTTTAGAAGTTCGTTTACTTTTTTCTCTCTTACAAGTTTGTCTGTAATTAAAAGAACCTCGACTGCTCCTGTAATTAATGCGTTTTTTACCTCATCGTGCCCGTAGGCAAAGTTTCCATCTTTTGAGATTTCCGAAAGGAGCTTCTCCATAAGTGTTGTTTCATAGGCAACACGGGTGTCTTTTAGAATCTTGGGGGCTAGTCCCTCCTTCAATACCTCGTGTATCCCTGTCATTCCTGTCTGGCCTGTACCCTGAAGTACGCAGTGGGAAAATATATCTGGCTTTTTATCCTTGCCAAAATTGAGTAGCTCCTCTTTTGCAAATCCAGGGCCTATAATTATCAAGGGTGTTGAACTTTTCATGATGGTTTCCAACTTTTCAAGTACTTCAGCATAAAAGTCCTTTTTGGCATACCCGTCCGTCTTGTATCTTTTACCATGGCATCCAGAGACGATACGGGCGATATTTTGTACACCGGATTGACGAAGATAAGCGAATTCTGCTTCTTCGTAATCAATGGAAAGAAATAGGACTATAGGTTGCTTTGTTCCGGAAATGGCCTCCTCTACGCGCTTTAAATGATGGGCATTCCAAGCTTCTTTAATTATACTGATCCTATCCCCCTCTTTGAGGTTGAAGGTATGGTAAGAACCAATATCCTGAGGACCTTCCTTTATAATACCATGAACTCTCAATCTATCCGAAAATTCGTGAAATTCCAGATCTTCAACAGCCACACCCAAACGCATGGGCTTTTTTTCCCCCCGTTCCGGCCTTAGTTTATCTGTCTTCTTCTCCTCTCTTCTGTAGGTTGAGGCAAAGACGACATCTCCTTTCTCGATAATGTTGAATAGGTGCCATAGATCATCCATGGACTCCATCATCAACTTAATCTCCGATGTTTTCAGATTTTTGTAAAGGATCTTCATTTTCTCCCTTCTATTATTATCGGTTCACATCCGCCCTATATCCACACAATATAAATAGTTTTATTGTGGATATAAAAGGATTTTTACGTGGCTGTTTTTATATTTAAAATACCAAAAATCCTCAATAAAAAATTATTTATAAAGATATTTCCATTAGGGTTATAACCCAATTTTAGGGATGGGATTGTAAATGTGCAGATATAGCTATAGCAATGGTAAATGTGCCAACATCGATGTTGAGGTTAATTTTTGTGTGGGAGAAAAAAACTGTAACATCACAGATATACTTCAAATTAGAAGTGACAAGGAATCTTCTATAAATGTAGCATGGCAACCTCTTCCATCCAAGATATGGGAGATTGGGAAATATCTTGATATCAATGGGAATGAAAAAGGAGAAGATAACAATGGTTTGTGAATATGACGACGGGAACGGATGGTGTACCGGAAGGTATCGGGGTTTTGGTTGTATCAAAGACTCTTGCGAAGTTAATAATAAACCTGAAAATGGTGAGGGTAATTGTGCGGATGTGAAGGGAGATGGGGTCTATTGTCATAGATTCAATCGGTTTTATTGTGCAGGAAAGGAAAATTGCACTGACAATACAAGCTACCTTCGGGATTTGAAAAAAAGCATGTGTTGAAAAGGGATGGATAATGTGAAAGTCAATTTCGGAAAATGGAGATACGACCTCTCATTAAGAGGGGTAAAACTCGTAGATTATAATATATATGCTACATGTTGGGTTAAGATTCTCAGATAGAACATTTATTAGATTTCGAGTTCTTAATTCAAGGAAGATGATAAATACCTCATTTTCTAATACATTGAATCCAAATAAAATCTCACCAATCGACTTGGCTACCCTACAATATGCTTCCTGCATCTCGAGCAGGTTATTTTGCATTCCTTACCGCAGTTTCGACATGTCCCTATTAAAAAGCGCTCAATTACAGGAGCATGGCAGCAGTCTGATATCACTTCAACCAACTCCCCGCAATAGTTGCACCTGTGCCTCTTTCCTTTTTTTAGACCTTGTTTCCTGAAGTAATAGAAATATATAAGGAATATTATGAACAGAAAAGCCATCAATGCAATTAGGTATATGCAAAGTGATCCTAATGATAGATCATCGCCTCCATTGATAGTAACACCCGCCTTTTTACATATATTTATATATAGTGTAAATACACTTTTATTATAAAATATCTTTCCATTTTCCAAAGGAATGGGGAAATTCCTACCTTTTAAACGAAAAAAATTATAATCTATAGACCATTCAGGTGCTGATAATATGTCACTTAGACGGTCTATTGCCACCTTCACATTACAATTGGGCCTTCTTCTATTGATATTGGGGGTCATTCTCACAGTTTTAGGTATTTACGGGGTTTTTATCTATGATTCCAAAGCAGAAGAACCCCCTCCTGAAACTTTGGTGAACATTATGAACTCCATAGGTGATTGGAAATATTGGTGCCTATTAATGGGCCCGATAGTTCTTATTGCCGGAGGCTGGTATTTCTTTGATAATGTCACTAAAAGAAGGGAATTTAGAGGGCTTATGGAGACCACGAGCAAATCCAAATTTATAAAAAACCAGGATAGGGTGGAATTTCTGGCCTGGAAACTTACTTATAAACATCAGGAGCAACTGGCAGAAAAGAAAAAGGAACTGAATATTAAAAAATAAATAGATGAGAGAGAGGGGGCAGTATTTCCTGTGGAACTTTTAAAAATCGTCCTTTAGAAAATGAACTACCGCACCCCATGGGGTGCGGTATCTGTTCAATGGTCTAAGCAGTGAACCAATCCAAGCCAGTCTGTGCTGGTTTAGCGAAGATCCCGCCAGATTGTGATTCCTTTATGTAGAATTCCACTTTTTCGGATGTTACTTCTCCCACACTGCGGAAGAACTTCCCTCTGGACCAGAGGTGTCCACCCCACAGCTTCTTTTTCAGACTGGGGAATCTCCAGAACAGCTTTCGCGCAGAGATTCCCTTGAACAGTCTAAATGTTTCAGAGGGAGAATGGGTGGGGTGCATCTCCAGAAACAAATGGACATGGTCTTCCAAAATCTCCAAAGCAGGTATCTTATACCCGTACTGGTCTGCAATTTCATAGAAGACCAATCTGCATCCCCTTGCTACATGGATATCTTTAAATATCTTTCTCCGATATTTCGGTACTAGCACTATATGGTAGTTCGACTCTCCATAACCATGGCTAAAACTTCTCAAACTCATGTGTTCACGACCTGTAGCGATTCTCAAGACATCCGCCCTGCGGGCGGACGCGTCGCTACAGGTCACTTAATGCATTCCTCATCTATCAAATTTCATCCTGAACCTAAAGGTTCCGGTATTCATTTGATGGAGCAACCTAGCGGTCACTCAAGATTTTATAATAAA
>CBDVCK010000116.1:0-10060 GCA_965372465.1 uncultured Thermoplasmata archaeon
GAAGAAAATAACCGCAAAAAATCTGTAGATTTTTAAATTCAAGACTGCAAGTAACCCGTAGTTATAGAATTCCCCTTGATAAAGAAATACATATGTGGCCATTGCAGTGGCGATAAACCCCAACGATAGGAGAATAAAAGCCAATAAAGAAAGGGTTAAGGGTTTTTCATAATCTACCATGAATCATAATATATCCTTATAATCATTATATATTTTGTGTTGTAATAAATAATATTGGAATTTATTAACCCCATGGAGAAGAATTTATAACACCACATACCCTTTATCATGGTGTGCAAATCCATGAATAAAAAAAGGAAAGAAAAAAACAGAATCGGTGTGTTCATATGCCACTGCGGGGCCAATATCGCAAATACAGTGGATGTCAATGATGTTGTGGGATTTGCCAAAACCCTGCCCGAGGTTGTCATTTCAAAGAGTCATGAGTTCATGTGCTCGCAGGCAGGCCAACAATCGATTCAGGAGGCAATTACCAAAAAGAAGCTCGATAAGGTCGTGGTTGCATCCTGCTCCCCGAGACTGCACGAACATACTTTCAGACATACGGTTACAGAATCCGGTTTGAATCCCTTCAATTTCGAGATGGCAAACATCAGGGAGAATGTTTCCTGGGTGCATTATGATTCCCCGAAAAAGGCTACCGAGAAAGCAAAACATATAGTTCGCGGTGCAGTGGGAAGGGCAAGAAACCTGGAAGCCATTGGTAAAATTACTGTGCCTGTAACCCAGGCTGTACTGGTCATTGGAGGAGGCATCTCGGGAATTACGGCTGCACTGGATATTGCTGAAATTGGATATCCTGTTTATCTTGTTGAAAAAAAGCCGTCCATAGGAGGTACGATGGCGCAACTTGTTGAGACCTTTCCAACAAACGATTGCGCAATGTGCATCCTATCACCAAAAATGGCAGAGGTGGAGCGATCTCCCAATATCGAGATTATGACCCATTCCGAAGTGGTTGATGTTAAAGGTTACATAGGCAACTTCGAGGTCTTAGTCAGGAAGAAGCCGCAATATGTGGATGAAAAGAAATGTGTGAGTTGCGGGGACTGTGCAGAAAAATGTCCTGTAATGGTCCAGAGCGAATGGGACTTGGGAATGGGTAAGCGAAAGGCAATATATCTGCAGTTTCCCCAGGCGCTTCCTAGAACCTATGTCATAGACCATGAAAACTGCCTTAAATTTACAAAGAACAAGTGCGGTGTTTGTGCAAAAGTCTGTAGTGCAAAAGCAATCGACTTCAAACAAAAGCCTAATGAGCAAAAGATAAAGGTCGGGGCAATAATCGTAGCAACCGGTTCGCAGGAATTCGATCCAAGCGGTATTTCCGAATACGGTTTTGGGATATATGAGGATGTTATCACCCAATTGCAGCTTGCAAGGATGATGGACCCCTCTGGTCCTACCCTGGGAAAGGTAGAGAAACCCTCGGATTCCAAAGAGCCCGTAAGATACCTTATGATCCAGTGCGTGGGCTCACGAGATGAGAAATACAACCCCTACTGCTCCCGAATCTGCTGCATGAGTGCCATTAAACATGCCATGATGATAAAGTCCGAGCAAAACAAGGATGCAGAAATTTACATCGCTTACACCGACATAAGAAGCGTTGGAAAGGGATACGAGGAGTATTACAAAAGGGCAACCGGGATGGGGATTCGGTTCGTTCGGAGCAGGATTGCGGAAGTTTTAAAAAATGACCATGATAGATTGATTGCCAGATTGGAGGACACGGATGTTGGGGAGGTACTGACCATTTCCCCTGATCTTGTTGTTCTCTCCACAGGTCTGGTTGCCAATCAAACTGCCCCTGAAATTGCTAAAATGCTGCGGCTTGAAACAGACAGTTACTATTTCTTTACGGAAAGACATCCCAAATTGGCTCCTGTTGATACCAAGATAGAGGGGATTTACCTGGCAGGTTGCGCCCAGGGTCCAAAGGATATTCCTGATTCTGTTGCACAGGCAAGGGCGGCTTCAGTTGCAGCCTTAAGATCCATTACAAAGAAGGAATTAACTATCGACCTTGCCAAGGCCGTTGTTGAGGATACCCTGTGCAATCAATGCGGAATTTGCATCGATATATGTCCCTATGAGGCAATCGATATAGGGGAAAAATCAAGGCAGGAAGGTGCCAATGTCACAGAAGCACTTTGCAAATCATGCGGAATCTGTGCTGCTGAATGCCCCACAGGTGCAATAGAACTTAGGCATTACAAGAGCAACCAGATGCTGAATCAAATTGACGGAATATGCGGGGTGGAAAATGAAGAACTTTGAACCTACAATAATCGGATTTGTATGCAAGTCCGTTTTTTTCTTTGGAGTGATTTTCTCCACTGGCTTCGGGTCGGCAAAGAAAAAAATGGGTCAAAAAGAAACCTCCCCTTCGCCTGCTCGAAAATCACATCTTCGCTCCGCTCGGAAAAGGGAGAGGATTTGAATGGTCGAGTTCGAGCCTGTGATAATCGGATTTGTTTGCAATGAATGTGTGTACGCGGCAGCTGATCTTGCTGGAACATCCAGGTTGAATTACCCCTCCAATGTTCGGTTGATTCGTGTGCCCTGCTCGGGCCAGGTGGATATGATACACATCCTCAGAGCCTTTGAGAACGGTGCCGACGGTGTTTTTGTGGGGGGATGTTTGAAGGAGCAGTGCCATTATGTGGATGGTAATTTCAGGGCTGAGGACAGGGTAGGCTTTCTCCAGGACATTTTAAAGGATATGGGATTCGAAAAGGAAAGACTCGGTATTTGTTTCATGTCGGCTGCAATGGGGCATGAATTCGCAAAATTTGCAGATGAATTCACCGAAACAATCGAAAAACTCGGTCCAAGCCCGCTTAAAAAGCAAAAGAAATCCAATCTGGATCTTGGTAAAAGGGACATGCTTCATGATATGCTCCTTTCAATCTCAAGTGGATTGAAAACCAAGAATGCAAGATACAATCAAGTGTTCCCCGGATTTGGAGGGGTAGAAATAAACCAAGAAAAATGTTTTGGATGCGGTGCCTGCGCTTATGTATGCAAGGACGGTGCATTAGCTGTTGGGACAAAGGGGAATAGAATTCTCATCAATAACATATACTGGAAGTGCACGGCATGCGGGAATTGTAAAGAAGCATGTCCAAAGGAATGCCTGGAGGTAAAATCTGAATTCGATTTGCAAAGGTTTTTAGAGGACAAAGAGGAGGTATTGGCCCAGGTTGGTATGATGTCATGTACACGTTGTGGCACTAACTTTCTACCCCTCATGCTTGCAAACGACATTGAAAGGGTGCTAAAGGATATGTCACAATCTTCGGAATATGTAGGTCTTTGTCCCGTATGCAGAAAATTTTATTCTGCAGAGAAGATGAAAGCAGTTTTAAGTCTATCTTACGAGGATAAGGAAAATTGGAAGTTGAGAAGGGATAATAGAAAATAATCATATATATTCATATAATAGGTAATTATTAAAGGGCATTTGACATCCTGGGCATGTGATGTTCATTACCTATATTCTCAGGGGAAACAACCACGGAATAAGTGAATCTGATGACTGATACCAAAGACACACCATCCGACTCGGTCCTCGTAATTGGTGGGGGAATCGCAGGTATTGAGGCTGCTTTGAACCTGGCTGATTATGGCTTTTGCGTCTATCTTTTGGAGGACACCCCCTCCATTGGGGGTCTGATGGCAAGGCTCGACAAGACCTTTCCAACAAACGACTGTTCAATATGTATCGAAGCCCCAAAGATGTACGAGGTGCAGAAACACCCAAATATCGAGCTTCTTGCCAACTCAGAGGTGCGCAGGGTCAGAGGATCTGCAGGCAATTTCAAGGTTCGAATCCAGAAAAAACCCAGATTCGTTGATTCCGAGAAATGCAAGGGGTGCGGCAAGTGTGCCGAGGTCTGCCCCGTGAGCGTCCCCGATGAAATCGACGGCAAGATCAAAGGCACAAGAAAGCTCATTTACATACCCTTTCCCCAGGCCGTGCCCAACACATATCTTGTGGACAACGACTGCCGCTACGGCAAATTAAGGGAATCAGGTGCTTGCATAGGCGGATGCATCATCGACTGCATTCAATGCAGGGAATGCCCTATTGCCAAATGCGTTAAGGCCTGCAAGGACGAGGGTGCAGATGCGGTTTTACTCTGGCAGCAGGCAAAGCCTGTGGATGTGAATGTGAGAAGCATTGTTGTGGCTTCTGGTGTTTCGGCTCTCGAACCTCCGGAGGGATTGTACGGTTATGGAAAATATGATAATGTGATCACCAACCTTCAATTCGAAAGATTGATGAACGCTGGAGGACCAACAGAAGGGGATATTGTAAGACCCTCTGACGGTGCTCATCCGAAACGCATCGGGTGGATACAGTGTGTCGGCCGCGAAAAGAGAATAGGTATCCCTTACTGCTCCAAGGTCTGCTGCATGATAGCAACAAAACAAACAATTATCACAAAGGAGCATCAGGTTGATTCAGAATGCTTTGTGTTCAACAATAACCTGAAGACCTACGGAAAAGGATTTCATGAGTTCGCTGAGAAAGCAAAAGAGCTCGGAGTGAATTACATAATAGGTAAACCCTCCGATATTTTTGAGGATCCAAATACAAAGAACCTGATTGTGAGGTACGAAGACCTTGAAAAAGGTGAGGTTGAGGAACTGGAGGTGGACCTACTGGTACTTTCAACAGCCCTTGTTCCTTCCGATAGAAACAAGAAACTTGCCAAGGCTTTGAAAATCCAACTGAACGAGCACGGATTCTTCAATGAAGAGGACCCAATATTTGCTCCCCTTGAAACAAATGTAAAAGGTATCTTCCTTTGTGGAGGTGCAACAGGCCCAATCGATATCTCAGAGGCAGTTACCCAGGCTACCGCAGCCAGTATGAAAGCAGCAAAGACGAAGTGGTCTCATGACGACTAGGGTGGGCGTCTTCGTCTGCGATTGTGGAACCAATATCGCTGGTGTGGTGGATGTGCCATCAGTATGCGATTATGCAAAAACCCTAAAGGACGTGGTTTTTGTTGATGAGGGCAAGTGGATATGCTCTGTTGACTACCTCTCAAAAATCAGGGAATTTGTGAAAGAGCATGATCTGAACAGGGTGGTTGTGGCATGCTGCACACCAAGAACCCACGAGCCAACATTCAAATCAACAGTGAAGGAGGCAGAATTAAATCCCTATCTTCTGGAGTTCGTATCCATCCGTGAGCAGAGCTCATGGGTCCACAAATCAGACCCTGCCAGGGCAACGGAGAAGGCAAAGGATCTGGTTCGAATGGGTGTTGCCAAGGCAAGACTCCTAAAGCCAGCAGAGGAAACACGTCTTTCAGTTGGAAAGGACTGCCTGATTGTGGGAGGCGGGATATCCGGTATGACGTCTGCCTTGGCCTTGGCAGATCAGGGATTTTCTGTAAAACTTTTGGAAAAAAATCCCAAGCTTGGCGGACTGCTTTTAAAGGCTGATAAAGTGGCTCCCTATGATATTTTGGCAAGTGAAATTGTGGAAGATAAAATTAAAAAAATCAGGGCCCATGAGAATATCGAAGTTTTTACAGACTCAGAAATCGAAAGTGTAGATGGGTATGTCGGCAACTACAAGGTCCAGATCTCCTGCCATGGGGAGAAAAAGGAGCACGATATCTCAACTATCATCGTGGCCACAGGCATGAAGGAGATGACCCCTAGTGAGGAATTTGGATATGGTAAATCAGGCAATGTTATGACCCAACTTGAATTGGAGAATAAGTTGAAGAATCATGAACTAAGAGATATAAAAAAAGTTGCTATCATCAACTGCGTTAATTCAAGAAACGAAGAGCGGGGCTGCTGCAATGTAGGTTGCCTCATCTCTCTGAAAAATGCAAAAGCAATAAAGGAAGCAAAGCCGGATGCAAAGGTTTATCTGTTCTATAAAGACCTCAATTTCAGGGGAACCCAGGTTAATTTCCAGAAGGATGTTATAGAGAGATTCGATATCAAATTGATCCGTTATCCTGAGAATAGAATGCCCCAGGTGGTGGAAGAAGGTGGAAATCTTGCTGTAAAGGCTTTCGATATCCTACTGGGAAAGGAATTCACAACCAAGGCCGATCTTGTGGTTCTGACAACCGCTTTTTGCGGTGATGAGACGGTGGAAAAACTCAAAGGTCTCCTCAAGGTCTCTGCCTCAGATGACGGATTCTTTCAGGAGGCTCATATCAAACTTGCACCCCTTGACTTCGCATCCCAGGGTCTGTACCTGGGAGGATGCGCCCGCTCTCCAAAGAGCGTTCGTGAGAGCATGGAGGAAGCACAAGGTGCTGCGATGAGGGCCGCAATTCCCATGCATAGAGGATACGTGGAGGCCGAGGGAATTGTGGCAGATATCGATTACGAGAAGTGCAACGAGTGCGGCCTGTGTGTCAAGAACTGCGCATTCAATGCAATAGAACTGGATGAAAAGAGACCCGAGGTCATCAAGGCCATCTGCAAGGGATGCGGGACATGTGCTGCCGAATGTCCCAAGGATGCAATTGACATCATACACTTTACAGACGAGCAGATCCTTGCCCAGGTGGAGGCTGCCCTGGAAGAAGAGCCGCAAAAAAAGATCGTTGCATTCTGCTGCCACTGGTGCGCAATGGGTGCAGTGGACGTTGCAGGAGTTGGAAGATTCGAGTACCCAACCAATATCAGGATCATTCGCGTCATGTGCGCAGGCAGGGTGGACAAATCCTTTGTGGAGAAGGCCTATGAATTGGGTGCAGGTGGCGTGCTTGTTGCAGGCTGCGAATTTCCCACCTGTCACTACATAACAGGCAATTACAAGTGCAAGGACAGAATCGAGAAGCTGAAAAAGAAATTAGTAAAGAATGGTTATGATGCCGATAAGCTCTGGACGGTTTGGCTTTCTGCTGCCCAGGGATCCAAGTTCGTTGCAACTGTAAAGGACATGGTAAAGGAGCTGAATCTTTGAGCGAGAAATCAATAACCGAGGAGTACAAGGAGATTATCAGGTGCTGCGAGCAGTGCGGAACATGCACGGCAAGCTGTCCCACATCCGAGGTGTCAAACTTCAATATCAGAAAACTTGTGAGGCATCTGCAGCTGGAAATTCACGAAAGCTCGGAGTTTCTGGGAAGGTGTCCATGGGTCTGCACGCTGTGTTTCAGATGCAAGGAGTTATGTTTCGAAGGTCTTGAAATCCCGAAATTGATCTGGGCTTTAAGAGAGCATGCATTGAAAATGGATTATGCTCCCAAGGTAGTTCGAAATCTCTATGAAATAGTAAAGAACAACAATGGTCCGTACGAACTGAGGGGAAGGGGCAAGACCTCCCGTATCAAGCCTCCTCTTGAAACCTCAGATGATTCGAAAATTTTGTTTTGGCAGGGGTGCACTCCCTCGATTAAGGCCCCCAACATAATCAGTGCAACAGCAGAGGTCATGAACAAACTGGGCCACAAGTTCAGGGTTTTAAAAGAGGAACCATGTTGCGGTGAGCCTCTGATATGTCTCGGCCTTTTTGATGAGGCAAGGGAGATTGCCACCAATGTTGTGAAAGCCATACATGATGCGGGAGTTGAAAAAGTAATTGCACCATGCTCAGGCTGCTACAATGCATTCACGAAACTTTATCCCGAGATGTTAGGGGTCGAGCTTTCGGGTGTGGAGGTAGCGCATTCTTCCCAGTTTTTTGAAAAAAATCTAAAGGAGCTCAAAGCCCAGAAGCCCATGAGAATCACTTACCACGACCCTTGCACCTTGGGTAGACATGCAGGCATCTATGATGAGCCGCGGAAGGTTTTGGAATCCATTGAAGGCTTGACGCTTGTGGAAATGGACAGAAATAAACAATTTTCTGCATGCTGCGGGGGAGGAGGAGGGCTGCCCACAATCGATCAGAAGATGCCTCTAGAGATAGCATTCAGGAAACTTGAAAGGGATGTGCTGCCTCTTGGGGTGGATGCCCTTGTCTCTTCTTGTCCAATGTGCTATTTGAATTTTAAATACTCTGCAATGAAGAGGAAGATACCGCTTAAGATCTATGATTTGAGCGAAATCGTCATGTTGAGCCTAAAAGATTAAATCTTGCGGGCCGGCTCAAAAAGCCAATAATCATGACTCAAAACAGGGTTTTAAGCTGATTTTCAATGAATTTGTCATACAAAATTATTCATAGCAACAAAATCTACTGGCTATAGGTTAATTTATATTCGAGTAGGACATATGTCAGCTATACGAAATCTTTATATGCTTACAATCTATACAGGGGTTTACTTGTGTCTTACATAAACAACTGAAATGGATGACAAATGTCAGACATAATAGCGGATTGAAAGTGATATCTTGCGGTCAAAAGGCGAAAGAATCACGATACGACTTCCCGAAAAGGATTTGCGACTGATCGATTCCTTTTTGGAGGAGGAGGACTTTTCAAGTAGGTCAGAGCTACTCAGACTCGCAGCAAAGGAATTCATAGACAGAAGAATAGCACTAGAGAAAGGACACTCAGACGAAACATTCGTTCCTATATCCGATGATCAAATAGCAGCATTCGAGTACCTGATTAAAAAAGGGCGCTTCAAGTCACTAGAGGCTGCGCTCTTTGAGATCCTAAGAGACTACCTGGAAGCTGTGCCCTGGGATAAAATCGAAAAATCCCAGGAGAAACTCCAGAAGATCAAGTACCAACTGGCATCTGCAAAAATGATTGAAAAGGAAATAGAGAACAACTATCTCAAACATTGAATGTAAGGCTCAAGGCACACGCGGAAGGAAAGCTGAAAACAAATCGGTGTGAATCATTGCCCTTAGAAAGTTTCAAGGTTACAACCCGAGATTTTCTCGGGTTTTGTCCTTTGGACAGAAGGGATGGGATGCGATTTTTCACCGGGAAACAGCCACGGGCATATTCGCTCTAGCTGGTGGTAGAGTATTTTATGCCATCGAGAAACACGGGGTTATGTTTCTTGAGCGCCAGGTGCCCCTTTCGAAAAACGCCCTCAGATAGAGGAACTCGGAGGAGTAAAAATGAAAGAAGAACAGATAGAAAGCATAAACAATGTTGTGGAAAGGATGAAAGCACCCTACGAAAACCTCCAAGAGCCAGTGACATTGGTCATTGGATGTGGTGGGGCTGGAAACAATCTTGTGGATTACTTCCACAAGCTTGATGTGGAAGGTATTACCACAATAGGTATAAACACCGATGAGCGGCACCTTAAACGAATCCAAGCCGATAAAAAGATGTACATCGGAAAAACCATAACTCGCGGCAAAGGAGCAGGTGGACATAGCAAGATCGGAAGCCAGGCGGCAAAGCTTGCCTCGGATTCCTTAACTGAGATGGTAAAGGACTCGGACATCGTTTTCCTTATAGCAGGACTTGGTGGCGGGACAGGGATGGGTGCAACACCTGTTGTAGGAAAGATAGCAAAGGATCAAGGAGCGGTGGTGATAGGAATCGGTATTTTACCTTTTGCTGCTGAAGCAGGCAGGAGGAAGAGAGCCACAAAAGGCTTTTCGGAACTTAAAAAAGTGGCGGAAAGCACCATACTTTTGGATAACAATAAACTCCTTGCCATTGCGCCCGATCTTTCCTGCGATGAGAGTTTGAACATAATGAACTCCATGATATCCAAGGTCATCATCAGCACAAGGACCACACTGATTCAGAGCATAATGGCGACAAAGAGCCTGGATGTTTCTGAAATTATGGGAGAAATTCCCGCAGGCAATATAGAGGAGAGCAAGCCCCAGATGGAAACCGCACCGAGTATCGTAAGACCAGCACCAATACATGCCGGGATTGGAAGCGGCAATCTACAAAATCCCCTGGGCGAAAGGACCATTGAAAGCCCTGCACCTGATATCCTGAAGTAAGGGAAAAGAAAAACAATAACCTACAATGAGACACTGGATATACAGTGTTCCATTTTTTTTTATTTTTAATCCATAAATAACAGTAAATCTTTTATTTTTGTAACTCCTAGTATCACCAATGGATGAGCAGTTAGATGAAAGACAGAAAGTGAATGCAGATGAAATATACGTTCAG
>CBDVCK010000117.1:0-9888 GCA_965372465.1 uncultured Thermoplasmata archaeon
ACCCATCACCTTTCAGTTTGTATGCCTTCATCTCCTTTTTTATGGGGTCCACAACAAGGGCGGTATGAAAGGATCTTTTGAACATGCGCTTTTGGGTTTCCACGTCTTTTGAGGAAAGGAAGCAGCCCAGACCAGGGTGGGAATGATACCAGCCAACGATGACATAATCGTAGTGAAGATCATCAAGACCATCAAAGAGACGCTCGTAACCTCCTTTATCGAATCGCACGGAGATGTTCGTGGATTCCAAATCAGTTGTAGCCACATCCTTTACCAAGATGAACACACTTTTTTTCCATTTATAGACATCCCCAATTAGAAAACCCATGACCTCAAGCCTGCGCTCTGAATATTCCTTACAGTGTTCCATTATCTTGTCCATGGAAATCTTTGTTATGTAGACCTCGAATTCATTATTTGAGGAATCCGCAGGTAGGATTATCCTGCTTTTCGGAGGAGGTGGAATCTTGAGAAATTCCTTTTTGTGTTCCCCCACGATTTTCGGAGACTTTGTCATATACTCCCTCTCGATTTGAAAACATGATGCAAATCTGAAATTCTTTGAAATAATATTAAATACACTAGGACTCTAAGTTCCGCCCTCGGGATCGGGGATCAGTTCCAGAATATCTCCGTCCCTGACACCGGCATCAGAAATCTGAATGCCCCCGCGAAGAAGTTTTCTTCCCCATTTCAGCACGTAAGCACCAGGGTCCTTGGACCAGAAGCTGGCTGCGCTTTCGATTATCTCCTCGACAGTATTTTCGGATTCCAGGTCCATGTCAACTGTATTTCCTGAATCTGTGTCCTTGATGGTGGTTCTAATTGTCATTTTGTTTTCCTCCTAAATTGTCGCCGTATCACTTTTTACATTAAAATAGTTTTTTGGTTTAACCCCCAAATTACGTGTTTATTTTGAATTTCTTTCTACATTGCTCTTTACAATCATGGGAGGTTTGTAGGGATTCTTTATAAAATACCGTGCAGCCTCAAGTGTTGTTTCGTCTCTATACGGACTCTTTGGATTGGGGTTTACAAGAAGGGATTCGATACCGTTTAAGAATATAAGGAGATTGGAGGAGAAATTCCAGTTGTCCAGAAGTTTTATACAGACCCATCCTCCACGACTTGGGGGAACGATGTTCGGATGGAATATATCCGTTTCCCAGCGTACCACAGGTTTTTGGTAGGGATAATCCTCTGTGATATCGATTCTCATTCTATGGCTAAACTGGTGGCTGACCCTATCCTTACTCCAGACGGGCCCGGGAATGTCCCTAAAAGTAACATACACGGTGGTTGGGAATTTCGAAAATTTTGGATCCACAACCTCAATTTCATGGGGAAGCTGTGTCTTGCAGAGTTCGATTTCATTTGTCAATCGTTTTCTCAGAATTTCCTTGGGTAATGCCATAACCCACTCCTCCCTGATATACACCCCTAATGGTTTTTCGCATAAATAAGGTTTTATGGGGGTTTTAGGGCCTTATCTGGAAAATAGCTATAATGAAGGAACGAAGGTGAGGAGGGGGTTTTGAAGGATTATGTCTCATCCTCAGGCTGCCCCACTCTTCCCAGAAGCGAGTTTCAATGCAGTGGCCCTTCCGATTCCTCTTGATGCACCAGTTATCAACACAGCCTTTTTTGCCATATACTCCCACCCTACTATATCATTCTCGATTCATCCGCAGAAAACCGCAGGATACCACCATTTTCAAATGTATGTGCTCTTGGCCGGATATGTTTGATCTTCAAGAGCACACACTTGTAAAATTCTATAGTTATGAATGGTAGAATTCGAATGTTTACAAGTAGTGGAGGAATGCAAGGTGCGGTTTTCGAGTGATGATACCCACATTTTTCAAATGTGGGTTGTTCATTATTTCGAAAGGATTCAGGCATACCTGCCGTCAATCAAATCCATGATGTATTTTGCAGCTCCTCTCACTTTTGACATCTCGCCGTCCCAGTCCTCAAGAGCCTCGCCGTAGTGCTCTTCTATGTCGTCCACGCACTTCTGCACTTGTGGTCTGAAGGGCTCGATTTCATCACCCAGAACTATGGTTGCGAGGATTATGTATTTTCCCCTGCCCAGAAGAACCTGGAATCTACCGAACTTCAACTCATCCAGAATACCGTCCTGGTCCCGAAACGAGTCCTTGATGAAGTCCTGCACGGCAACAAGCATGCTTCCCAGGATATCCTCGTCCATATCAGGTTTGAGCCTTCTTGTGAAATGTTTAATCAGCCTGCCGTCATTGTACATGAAGAAGACCTCGTCAATCAGGGTGTTCTTGGCTCCTTCAATTTTCTTCTTCTTCATAAGGAAGAAAAAGAGGAGTGCAATAACAACCGCGATGATTGCGGCCAGAGCCAAATACAATGTAATTGGAACCCCATCATCCTTGGCCGATTTTGCAAGTTCGATTGTCCCCATGGGAGTGGTTTGGTCCTGTTGTACGATTGCATATTGAGAGAACCACTTAAATCCGTCCTTTTCAATGATAATGGTCTGGTTTCCAGTTGGCACGTTATTTAGCGTGAACCTTCCAAGGGAATCCGTAGTTGTATCAATATCGGGATAGCTGTCAACATAGACCGTTGCTCCCGAAACCGGGTTACCATTTTTGTCACGAACGGTTCCCGATACGGTTCCGGTACCTGATACTGCGGTAACGTTCACGGTTGTGGTGGCTGTATCAGTATTACCGGCTATATCCTCTACCATTAATGTGATTGTATAAACGTCAACCGTGTTGAATGTATAGTAAACCGTCTCACCATAGAGGCGTTTTAATCCACCATCCATAAAAGACCAGGTGTAGTTTGATATGTCGTCATTATCCGAACTGAGACCTGCATCCAGGGTTACCTGGACTCCCACTGCAACCCGCTGGGACTGTCCCGCATCCGCAATGGGAGGGATTGAATCCTGGATTGTCACAGTATCGGAGAACACGGAACCTCGGCCGTTTCCGTCCTCTGCCCAGATTACGAATTGATAGTCGCCAAATAAATCATAATCCCTATCATAATAGTACCTGTTCGGCCCGCCGGACTGGGTCATGGACTGGTTGAGGAGCCAATTCCCATTTGGGTCGGTGATGTTGATTCGGCATGTGGTGATACCTGATGCATCATCTACGTCCACTCTGATCCCGACATTATCTCCCACCTCGGGACTGGATGGTGTGATTACGAGGTTTGAAATCGAAGGTGATGTCGTATCTTGAACCAAAACCGAGTCTGAATATGAGTTCCAAAAGCCGTTATTATCCATTGTCCATATTATGATATCCAGGGTTCCAATATCATTCGGGCTATAACTATACCAGTAATCAGAATCCGAATTGCTTGCGGAGAAGTTACCAATCAGAGAGCCTCCGAGAGTTAACTCAATCCAAGCACCATCAATGCCAGATACATCTGAAATAACGGCAGAAATATTGACGGTCTGCCCCAGTTCCAGGGGATCGGGCACGGCAGAAAAACTCGAGATAACAGGGGGGGTGCTGTCGAATATACAGAGCGCGTCCGCAGAGCTTTGTGCAGTCTCGAAAAATCCCAAGGTATCGCTTGCAAGACTGTAGAATTCATAATAGCCATCGCCATCTGAGAAGTCGAAGTTCCATTGATACGGTATTGATGTATCATCCGATCCGAAAGGCCCCCAGGGATTCCAGGATGAGTTATCTTGCGAGTATCGATACCATAGCTGTACACCTTCCACACCGCTTGTATCGTCCGTTGCCTGGACAATGATCGTGAGAGGGGATGAGGATTGAAGATATGGATCTATCACCTGGACATTAGATGAAGGTGCGATGATATCGTATCCACATATGGTTTCGAAGGCAACTTTCATAGTCTCTGTGTTTTGTGCATAATCTGTTGCAATTGAGAAGAACTGGTAGTATCCATCGTCATCAGGGAAATCGAAGCTCCATTGATATGGTGCTGTACCATCATTAGCAAACAAGGTCCATGAGCCCCACGTGGAATTGTCGGTGGAGTGCCGATACCAAAGTTTCACATTTTCAACACCACTAATTGTATCAGAAACCGCGGAATTAATTGAAATGGGGGATGTAGAGTGCCAGTAAGATGTGATAACATCCACATTTGAAACAGGCGATGATGTATCGTAACCGCAGATCGTCTCTGCCAAGGATTTCATAGTTTCAAGGTTTCCGAGACTGTCATTACCCAGGGAAAAGAACTCGTAGTAACCCTCACCTTCAGGGAAGTTAAAGCTCCATTGATAGGGAGCGGTATCATCAATTCCGAACAGTTTCCAAATGCTCCATGATGAGTTATCAGTGGAATTCCGGTACCAAAGCTCGACATTTTCCACACCTATTAAATTGTCAGAGGCCTGAGCAGAGATGGCAATAGGTTGCATATTAAACCAGTAGGTACTGAGAACCTCGACATAGGTGGATGGTGCCATACCGTCATATGCACAAAGGGCTTCATATGAGATCTTTGCCGTCTCCGGATTTCCTGCTTGGTCATAGGCTATTGAATAGAATTCATAGTATCCGGAACCTTCCGGGAAATTGAAGAAGAATCGGTACGGTGCTAGATTGTCGGTTCCGAAATACTTCCAGGAGCTCCATGATACGTTATCTGTTGAGTTGCGATACCATAGTTCAACCCATGCAATACCGATTCCGGAATCACTTGCCGAGGCATTGATGGTGGCAGGCCCGGTTGAGAACCAATTCTGGGCTATCCATTCCACATAACTTGTGGGAGGTAAGGTATCCAGAACCTGGAAGCTTCCGGATGAAGAGTTCAAGTTGTCAAAGGTGTCGTTAGCCCATACAGTGAAATTGTATGTTCCAAGCAGTGAATACGAGGCATTGATGTAGTATCTGCCCGAGCTTGCATCATAGTTCATTGTGAGATTGGTTGTGCTTAAATCAGGCCTCTCAATGAAAAGTTTAACGATTTCAACATTTGTGAAATCATCAACTTCGACACTAACATTTACAAATTCAGGATATTCGGCGGGGTCAGGGGTAACGCTCATATTCATTATCTCGGGGGGGTCGAGCTCGTAAATGAATATCGTATGATTCCCAAGTGCGGGATTTGTGACGAAGTTTCCCTTTGTATCATTTGCCCAAATGTAGTAATAGACATTACCCACCTGGACCTGTGCGGGAATCGAACCCATGAAGGTGGTAGTTGATGGAATCCTGGTCATTGTGGTTGTCGTATACGAGCCAGAGCCTACATCCTTGTAATAAATTACAACCTTATCCACTTGACCATCATCGGTTACATCGGCAACAATTGCAATGGCATTTCCCATAACGGCAGTGCTGGCAGGTGTATGTAAGATAGTAGGAGGATATGAAAAAAGTGAAAAGTCAAACCATAATACCTGCCCTGCAGACAAACTGAAATTATCCGATCTATTGTCAGCATATCCTGCCTTGTGGGCCACTATTGAATAATTTCCTGGAGCAATTCCGGAGATCTTATAATACCCGCCGGGATTGGTAGGAGCAGAGGCAATCTCCTGCTGGGTTACATTATCATATACGGTTATGACAACTCCGCTGTGATCCAGTGAGCCCTGTAAGGTTATATTACCCCTTATAATTCCCACTGTAGGAGAAATACCAAGGGATACTGTAACATTCACCCATTCCCAGCTTTGGGCATCCCCGGGATTTGGGTCTCTCAGGGAATCGGCTGTTATGTAATCTGCGCCGGAAATGGTCACATTCTGGGGGGTTCCGTTTCCGGTTCTACCCCATCCAGCAGGGGGAACCGTGTACAATATATGTGTTACGTTATTGCCTATGAAATTGCCTGAATCCGTATCGTCATAGGAGCAGTTCATGGTAAGATTATGCGGACTCGGATCGGGAATCGTGGTATTTGCAGTATAATCCCCTGTCATATGTATATACACGGGGTCCGTGGAAGTAATTGATCCTACAAGACCTGCATCCCTTGTTAATGAGGATTGGTTGAGATTATACCAGATATCATCAACAAGGAAGGATTCATTGCTGTTGTCGGGGAGGGCCAGTTGGCCGAGCATTCCCATTATGGTCTCCACCTCTGATTCTGATAGAAATCCATCCCCGTCCCCGAATTGCAGGACATCCATCTCGAACCTGATGGTCTTGTTATCTCCAAATACGTAGATCAGCCAATCCACATAGGTATTGTTCCAGTCCGAAAATATCAGCCGGACCTCCACCTCATCAAGGAGGCAATACTTAAGGTTAAAGAAGTTCCTGGTGTTCATACCCAATGCGAGGGATATCTCAACCAGATCTCCCTGATATATATGATCATCCTCATCATCGTTAACAACCACGATCCAGTCCCCGCTCCATCCTCCGAGCTCGTAATATCCCGATGCATTGGTTGTGGTCTCATCGAGGTATTTGCTTGTTATATTATATATCCATACTGTAAGGCCCTCGATGGGTTGATTTCCCATATCTGTTACAGTTCCGGATATAAATGCATCTATTGGATAGTACTGGAAGATATCATGCCTGAAGGGAGTGTAGAAGAAAAGAGTGTGAATATAACCACTCCCACCTGTGGGAAAACCTTCGAACAGAACCAGATAACATGAACCCAGGGTCTCTCCATTGTTGTATATGGAAGCTCCATCCAAAGAGATCTGAACCTCCTGAAGGCCAGTTTCCAAATAGTAGCTTTCAAAGGCCATACCGAACTCTGTACCCCAGATATCCCTGAACGGGGCCATAACAGTGTAATTTCCTGCAACACTGACATTGATGGTCACATTGATTATAAGATAGTTATACAGTCCATCCAGATCGGAATCCACAAGCCACGTTTCCACTGGAGTTTCGAATTTTGCATCAGGAGAATCGAACTGATCATATGTGTAAGGAGCAGTGTAATACTCCTCCATATCCAGAAAATCCCATGTACTGGTATCGTAAAGATCTATACTTACAAAATATCCATTTTGCTCGGAGTTGTAAATAAGCTCTCCAGTAAATGTAAGTGTTATTACCTGTAATCCCCCTGAGCTGCTGAAGTCGGTTTCTGTACTTGCTATGGCCTGGTTGCTTCTCCTCTTATCAGAAAGATACGCACTCAATCTGTAATCACCTGGTGTTGCCACGTTTACAGTAACATTCACATATAGTTCATCCCAATACGAATCGCCATCCAGGTCAGCTGCTGAATCAGTTATAGGTCCTCCTATCCATGCCCCTGCGGGGTCAAGTACCCAATCATAGGTGATGTTAGGGCCCTGGGGGATTGCCATATTTGCCCCTTGGATCATGTAACCCGGTGCCCTGACCCTGAGTTCAACCCAGAGATTCTCGGGAAGCGAAAATTCATAGTATCCACCGGAATCAGTTACATTGGTAATTATCATGTTTCCGTAAATTACATAAACAGTTGCACCTGGAATTGGACTGCTTAGGGTATCGTTGACAAATCCGGAAAACTTAGCTTTTGCCTCGCTTGGATAAAGGCTTATGTTAAGCCACCTGGTTTCTCCGGCTCCTATGCGGAACTGTAGTGTATCTCCGCTTTGATAGGTACCTGCTTCCTCAAATCCATTTCTTTGGAAATCCATACTCACCAGCACAAATCCTGAAGGGACTTCTGCTTGGAACATGCCATTTGAATCTGTCTCGATATTTTGGGACCACTGCATATCCATCTCGCCTATGTTGAGTTCCATGTACTTTATTGGTTTTCCCGTTTTGATATTTGTGAGTCTTCCAATGATGTTCGCGCTGTATGTGACAGGAACCAAGGTCTTGTTGAACCAAAAGAGCTGATCAGGTGGTAGGTCGATATTTCCAGTAACAGCTTCATGATAATTTCCAGTGACATAATAGGAAGCCTCCCCCGAAGGTACCATCTGCTGGTAGAATCCTGAATAATCCGTACTAATTGTACTGCTCCACCGACCATATCCATCATAATCAAAGCTGACAAAGGCACCGCTAACAGGGCTTCCAATGGAATCGTTAATAAATCCGCGGGTTTCTGTGCTCCAATCAAGCATCTCGATGTCTAGGTCAAGAATTGTGGTTGAACCGAATGTTGTGTTCACCTGTGTAAATACTGTTTTGAAATCCTCCTTTATTGCCTGAACATTCAGTTGAGCTGCGGGGACAGATATATTGTAATAACCTGTGGCATTGGTATAAGCCTCGAACTGCCACCATCCGAAATATGCAAACACCTGGACATCAGGCTCCCCTGTTCCGTTCAAACGAACATACCCTTCCAGATATCCATTTTCATTGGGGTCAATTATGGTAATATTAAGGTCTATCGTCTCACCCGCATTTACGGGAAGAATGATTTGTTCGGAAGCATAAAACGGGTCCCACATCCAGGCTGATATCCTGATGTCCCCAGGTATGACCGAGAGCGTGTACCATCCTGTATCATTACTTGAATTGTAGAAGCTCCATGTGCTGTTCATATTTTGGGCGATTATCCCGCTGTTTGGAACTCCTGTTCCATTACCATAATACTGTACATAACCTTTCACAGTTGCACTAGCCACCGGAAGTGAATTCATAGTGAAGTTCTGCCAAGTTATCTTGCCGTTTACCATGAGCACGGTTAATGTTTGCGTGAAATAATTACTATCAGTTACTTCAACCTGCCAGACACCCCTTGTTAGATTGAGTTCGAAATATCCTGTACTGGAATTTACCTGGGGCTGGTACTCTATATCGGCCACATCATCGATTCTATAAACGAGAACCGAAGCAGAGCCCAGGGGGCCTATACTGTCATTGACATAACCTCTTAATGTGCAGTTCATTGGCTCCATATAAAAATCAATGGTTTTGTTGTCCCCCCAATCAAAATATGCTATTTCTCTTCCGGTCTCATAACCGTTTACTGCAACCTGGACTAGATAATCCTGGTATGATTCCAGGGTCATATAGTAGTAACCTGTTGCATCGGTACCAGTTGTGTTTATGTAGGTTGTCCCAACAGCTCCAACACCTGTAAAAGGCATGGGGGTCATGGTCACTGCATCGATTACCTGCCCGTTCACATAGGAACCTTTTTGAGTCGCAGGGTCAAGAAATATGGTCTGGTTCTGGGGGTTTCCCGGGACCAGCCATGTATACGTTGTATTTAACAGATAATCCTCATGAAAGACTGAAATAGAGAACATCTGACCTCCCGGTGGTGAGTAGATGCTGAGATTGAAAAAGCCTGATATATCAGAGTTGGTTGAATTTACTGTACCGTCATTTGTGTTCTGAAGAACAATTGTTGCATTTTCGATTGGAATGCCTGATCCCATTTCCTTTATATATCCTTCTACCCAAACGTTATCCGGCTGTGCACTTGCATTCCATCCCAAACCTATAAATGAAGATAGGATAAGAATTACAGCCAGCCACAATCCCCTAGCGCGTTTTCTTTTCAAAAAGGTACCCTGGGTAGTTGAGAAGTGCATCAAATCACCTAGACGGAAAAGAGAGGGTTCAGTATATATTCTTTACGTAGTGGTTATTCGTATTAATCATTATGTCATTAAGAATAATAATCGAATATGTTTTAATACAAATCGGCAATAGGTGTAAACAATGGCCTCGGAGTACTTTGACATTATAGATGAAGATGACAAGGTCGTAGGTAAAGCCACAAGGGAAGAATCCCATTTGAAAAACCTGATTCACAGGAGCGTCATGTTCTTCATCTTTGATACGCAAGGCAGAGTGCTTGTTTCAAAACGAACCCGGAACAAGGATTTCTTTCCTGGTTTTTGGAGCATCGTCCTGGGGGGGCATGTCATATCGGGTGAAAGCTATGAGGACGCAGTTGTTCGGGAGATAGAGGAGGAGATCGGAATTAAAACCAAGCCATTTTTCATGGGACACTTCA
>CBDVCK010000118.1:0-9844 GCA_965372465.1 uncultured Thermoplasmata archaeon
CGGAATAACTCATTCTTTTGGTCTTTTGGTCCTCCCCGAAGAACACAAAAGCAGTATGATCATCCCGATGCCGAAGCAGATTTTCAGCATAGTTCATTTCGGCCCCCACAAACCATTGTGCTCCCGGGAATTTGTTGAGATCGTCAACTACTGTGTCATATTTCTTTGATGCCGCAATCTCTCCAAAATCCCACATCGCTTCCCAGAAGTCAGGTATATTTGTAATGGACCAGTCGTAAAGTTCGAAATAATTTGCAAAGTTCTTTTGATATCGATTATCAACATAATCAATGAACTTAGTCATATTCGCTTTTTTTATAGTATCCTCAGATGGTTCCCAAAGCAATTTATCCATCTTGCTCACCTCCCAATATTCTCCAAATCAAGCATGGAAACTGGGTTATAAAATGATTTCGTGAAAAACAAAAGAAAATATCCATATAGATAACGACTCCAGTAAACTATACATACAAAAACACACATTCAACACAAAGTGTAAAAATGGCAATAATCGAGGCAAAAGGCATTTCCAAGAGTTTCGGAGATGTGCAGGCGCTAAAGAGTGTGGATTTGAACATAGAGTCCAAGGAGTTCTTTGGATGCTTTGGACCCAATGGAGCTGGCAAGACCACACTGCTTAGGGTCCTTTCAGGCCAGCTGGAATTCTCAAAGGGTACGGCAACGATTCTTGGAATTGATGCCATTGCAAAACCCATTGAGGTGAAGAAAGCGATAGGGATTGTCCCTGAAGTTGAATCGCCGCCAAGCTATCTTACAGGCAGGGAATACCTTTATTTTGTGGGGAGGGTAAGAAAGGTGGATGATCTGAATGACAAAATAGATCACTGGCTTGATTTTTTTGAATTGGGTGAAAAAGAGGATGTGATATGCAGGGATCTTTCCAAGGGAATGAGGCAAAAATTAATGCTGGCCTCCGCCTTCATCCATGAACCCAAGCTGCTTTTTTTGGACGAGCCCTTTATCAATCTTGACCCTCTTTACCAGAAAAAGATAAAGGATTATCTTATCAATTATACGAACAATGGCGGTACCATTTTCATGTGCACCCATATTCTTGAAATCGCAGAGAAGATATGCACACGGGTGGCTATAATCAACAAAGGGGAAATCCTTGCAAAGGGAAAGATAAATGATCTGAAAAATCAGCCCAATGAGGATCTGGAAAAGATTTTCCTAAGACTTGTTTCATAAAAATGGAAGGAGTTTAAATGAGAACACTACTGCCTCTTATGTTAAAGGAGGAGTTCAGATTTCACGCCTCCCATTCCAACAGATACATATTCCTTTCGTTTCCTTTGATTGTCTGCATATTCTCCTTTGCATTCGCAGTAAGTTCAGAAAGGATTTTTCAGGAGATTTCTCAGGATAGGATGTTGCGGCTGGTTCATATCTCTATCACGCTTTATGGTATGAGTGTGGGAGCATTTGCCTTTATGGGCATGCAGATGGTTGAAAGGCGCTTTGGAAGGAGGAATTTTCTGGTTGCCATGCCATCATTGCTACCAATAAGTTACAAAAAGACATTCTTCGGATTGTATCTCAGGGATGTTATATTCTACCTGGCCTTGCTGATATTACCCCTGATATTGGGTCTTGTTCTGTCTGTTCCAATAACCCATTTCAGTCTGATAAGTATCGGTTTTTTGTTTGTTGCAGTGCTTCTGTCATTTCTTATTGGTATGTCTATTTCCTTTTTAATGTCTGCAATTTATGTAAGATTTGCCAAGATTTTTATTGGCCTTGTCTGTGTTATCGTTGCGGCTGCAATAGCCTATGCCCTGATAGGCTTTGATATCGGGCTTTTGAATCCTACAATCAGATTGCAATTAACAAAGGATATGTTATATCTTGTAGAAAGTTTGGCCTTAATTATCCTGCTACCATTAATAGCGACTTTACTTACCCAGGAAAGACATGAAATCAAAGTGGTTAAATTCAAGAGCGTATTCTCTGAATTCGAGGGTCGATTTACCTTTGCAAAATCCTATTCAACTTTAGTTGCAAAGGAGTTTTTAGACCTCAAAAGAAGCAGGACCTTTGGCAAGATATTTTTTTCGTTTATCGTCCCTCTGATTTTTCTGAGCTTCTCATCATTTATCGTTAAATACGGCTTTAACATCCCGGTTGGATTTAATACAATATTCTACGGGGCCATGGTTGGCTTTTTCGGAATATTGATCTACAGCTGGTTGAACAATGTGGATGTTACAGATTATTTGGAGACCTTGCCTCTTTCTGTTCCGCAGGTGATCAAAGCCAGGCTCATTGTATTTTTTATTTTAACGTCGTGGATATCCACGATATTTGTCGTGGGAATAGCAATAATCAATGGAGATTTGGGATTATTATGGCTTGCACTTCTTGTAATGTTTATAACCTCGACATACATGGTAATTACTATTGCCTATCTTACAGGACTTAGACCCAATACATCACTGTTCGCACCTGACGTCATGCTCAAATTCTGGATTCTAGCACTCCTTCCGGATGTGTGTATCACACTGCTTTCCTTTACACTGTATTCGAATTTTGTGTTCTCTTTGATAGGCCTTTTTATCGTATGTTTTATGCTCCTTCTTGCAAGTTACGTGCTCTATCGGGGGATAGAGCAGAAATGGGGAAAAGCCGAGTTTGCGGTTTAGTGACGCTATGGAGAAATCAGAGATATTCAGAAGAATCTTTCACATGACCGCCATAGGTTATCTAGTCTATTTTCTCTTGCCAAACGAGCTTATCCCTGGATTCTACAAATGGTACGGTTTATTAATTATCATATGCTTTGCATTAGCCGTGGAATCGTTTAGGCTCAAGACAGGTAAGCTCTTCTTTGGCCTTCGGGAATACGAAAAAAAGCAGGTTTCGGCATTTGCATGGTTTGCCATTGGAATGAGTATTGCACTTTTGTTTTTCAAGATGCAGTTTGTTGTTCCAGCAGTCATAGGCATGGCATTAATCGATCCTTTAATTGGAGAAATTAAACAAAGAAAAAAGAGCCTTTATCCTGTCCTTCCCTTTGTCGTCTATTGGCTGATTATGTTCTCTTGCCTCTTTCTTCTCTCGGATTTAATCCTGGCGATTGTAATACTTTTCACGGTTATAGGAACCTTCTTTGCCATTTTTGCCGAATCTTGGAATATAAAATTCATTGATGACGATTTCCTAATGTTAGTTGTTCCTCTTCTGGTTATAAGCGGTCTCGATTACCTGTTGATTTCCCTCCTATAATCCTCATTAAGATAGACTGGAGAAATGCAAAACGTATTTAAAGGCCAACTAATATATACTAATTAATATAAGGAACCCAAGACGAATTTCGTAATGGGGGTAAAATTACGAACTGTAAAAGAGCCCTTGGATTATTTGGAATAGTACTGATTTTAATCTTAACTACTGCGTTTTCTGGTCTTGGAGATGGAGTTGAGGATAATAATTACGGTATTGACGATACAAGAGCGGTTCCCGATGGATTTATACACAGGCCGATTATGGAATTATTCACGGGTTTGGGTTGTACATATTGTCAAAACGGTCCGGATCAGGCCGCGGACACACTTTTTAAAGAAGCACTAGATGAACCCAGTCAACCCTATAACATAGTGGTTTTTCATCAGAACAATGTAGCAGGTGATGACGATCTTACAACTCCTGAATCCCAGGAAAGATATGAGGATAACTTCGTTTCAAGTACTCCAAATGCTCAGTTTGATGGTGGATTCAGACAAGCTTCCGGAGGTGAAGACGGAGAGGAAGCAAATTATCAAACCTACTCCCAAAACCTCGCAGACTGTTACACTAGATACGAGGACAACACCCTAAATCCTCTTGATAATAACTTCAAATTCGTAAATCTTTATATCACCCAGGAGTTCAGTGGTGATGGATACAGGGTTTCCGTAAAAGTCGAGTACCTTGGCTCTGCAAGTGACAGACCAAGCCTTGGGGTGCTCCCCATAAATTCACCTGACCTTTCAGGCAGTCTATATGTGTATATGACTGAGGATAATGTTACTGCCTGGAGTTCGGAGCGAAACGGCGGGGAAATGGTAGATAACAATGCAGCTTTTAGAGGGAATGCAATTAAAGATGAACAGTTCACATTGGCAAGGGATGAAACATTCGAGATTATGGCTGAGTGGCAGTTTCCGGAGGATCCTGTAATTCCCATAAAACCAGGGGATATCACAGCAGTTGCTGTGGTTTACGATCTCGATGACACATCCTCGGGAAGAAGCGACGGAGGCAATCCTGCAAGCATTCCCAGGGCCATTCAATCTGCAAATCCAAAATCCACAGCCTATGATCTCGAAAACGACATACCTACAGTAGGTGATATTGAATTCACCTATGACGGAGAGGCACAGATTTCAGCCAAATTCGATGATGAGGACGGCATTTCAAAGGCCTATATCCTTTACAATACAGAAGCTATAAACTCCACAAATTGGGAATATATGGAAATGGAAATCACAGGTGAGGAGCTTTGTGATGAATCAGGTGCATGTTATGCCTTTACTGATAGTGAGGGGACAGCCTCGATTCCCATGAATAAAGGGGAAAAACTGTACTATAAACTTCTGATTTATGACGGAAATTTCACAGAAGGAAAATCAGAATTATTAACCTATACTGCTGCAGGTTCTGCTGAAGTAGCAGCAGGAGGGGGCATTGCACTTTCACTAGTAGCTTTGGCTCTTGGCATACTTATATTGGGATTCGGATTTTTATATATGCTTAACGATAGGAAAAAGGAGGCGAAACTTGGCTCTAAAAATGGTGTTCTAGAGGTAACAGCTTTAGATGGAACAGATACCCAATCTAGTTCTTTACCATCCAAAAAGGCCTCAAAAACCGTGATGCTCGGAGTGTTTATCCTTGGAATGATGCTTGTTTCAGTTGGGGCTGTTGCCTCAGTTCTACCCTCGGGTGATTCCGAGGTTCCTGATTTTGAAATGGTGGATGTGGATGGTAATGAATTCTCTCTTTCGGATCTTAGAGGAAAAGTTGTCTATCTGGAGTTCATGGCCACCTGGTGCTCGGATTGTAAAAAATTGACTAAGGAATTAAAGGATGTTTACTCGCATTTTGGAGATGATATCGTCATGATCTCGCTTGATACAGATAAAAGGGAAAATCCTGAGCAACTGAAAGCATATGCAGATGAGAACGGAGCCAAATGGATATTTGCATTTCCAAAAGATTTTAACATGGTCCGTGATACTTTTAAACTCGAGAAGATCCCAAAATCATATATCATTGATAAGAACGGTGATCTAACCCATGAATTTATATTATCTCAACCTTCTGATGAAATTATTGATAAGATAGCCAGTACGAAAAGTGGAATGGCAAGCCCGATTTCCATGAATTCCATGCCGATCATCTTACTTGCATTTGCAGCAGGCATTGCTTCATTCTTTTCCCCGTGTTCATTTCCCATGCTTCCGGGTTATGTTGGTTACTATCTTGGGATTGAAGAGCATAAGAAACAAGAAGAGAAGAAGCAGATGCTTAAAAAGGCGTTATTTACTGGGACTGCGGCCGCTTTGGGTATACTCTTAATTTATCTATTCATAGGTTTTCTCATAATGCTCATTGGCCCTACCATTTACCCTTTCATACCGTTTTTTGCCCCACTGGTTGCAATAATTATTATTGTCCTAGGTTTATTAATGTTAACAAATATTCAATATTACTCTATCACCAATAGAATTAACAAATTGATAGTTTATTTCTTTCTAAATTTGCATTTAGACAAATGGGATCCAGCAAAAAAAATTAGAGAGAAGGAATTGGGTGGAATATTCACTTATGGTGTAGGATACGGTTTTGCTGCTGCAGGATGTACGCTTCCACTACTTATGCTTATTATACCCACCGCTATATCTACAGGCGGATTTTTCTCGGGGATGCTTATGTTTCTGGTTTTTGGACTCGGAGCTGCGATTTTCATGGTAGTTGTTACTTTGTTGATTGCCACATCCAAGGATTCAATCGTAAATAAAATGAAGATGTCCACAGGCAAAATAAAAATGGTCTCAGGAATCTTTATGGTTATAGCTGGAGTGGCTCTTTTAGCAGGCTTTTATATTACCTTCATGGTTTGAAATCTTAAAGAGTGGAAAACCATACCTACTTCAAAACATCCAATCTACCGAATTTTCCTGCGGAAATCTCCATATTTCCGTCCCATTCCTTGACCCATCCGTTTGTAATCTGCACCTTGTCATTCACATTTACGCGCTCGATTTCATCATTCCATAATGTCAAACCGATTCTCGCTCCCGCTTCATCCTTTGCAACTGCATTGCAGACCTTGCCTTTTACGCCAAGCTTGCTGATAAAACCTCGTGCATCCTCTTTTTCAACAATAATTAACTCTATCTTCTCTACACTGCTTTTTGGTTTCAAATTGTTGATTTTCATCATCTCCCTCGCAGAAGGGGTATGAGGTTAAATGGATTTAAAAGTTAGGACACAATTGCCTTGCATCAAAAGATTATCCGATTTGATAATAGAAAACATACTTTTATTAAAATAAAAGCTGGTTGCAATACAAATTCGTTGCAAGAATGACATAACTTTGCAACTCGTAAAAAATAATAAACGGAGGTGAAATATTGCCTGGATGGATAACATATATGGAAGTAAGTATGTACTCGGAAGGTGCCACGCCAAATGATCTCACACACAAGCTGCAAGAACACGGATGGAAACCAGTCTACGGAAGATATGACTTCGGTTACAGATGGAACGAGAACTGGGGAAACAAAGACCACAACATCCAAGAGTTCTTGGACTACATAAACACTTGGCATGAGATCCTAAAAGGATACAATGTGCATTATTCCTTAAGGACCTATGAAGAAGGAAAGGAAGACTTCTGGGTCAAATGGAGCGAATAAAACCGCTCCATTACTCTTTTATTTTTTTAAATTAGCCAAAGCGCTGAATTTATTTTGATAAACGAAAACAGGAATGAATTCAATTCACCCAATCATATTTTGGCATACTTTTCCTACTTTTCATACCTATATGCTTTTGTGTAAATACAATCTCATACCTGGCCACTTAACTTGTGACTTGAATAGAAGGATTGCTCATTAGAAAGTGAAACCCTCTGGAAGCCGGGACTCAGGTGTGCCCTCAGGAACCCATGATATATCCAATATCGTGTAAGTGGGATTCTTGGTATTGAAGATTGGTACAACCTTCATACCTATCTTTGGCTCACCCACTGAGAAATAACCCATGAGAATTGTAACAACACCATCAAACTCCACATTCACGAACTTAATTGGTTTGGGCAGTGTGTTAAACGCTCCCGTCCTTTCGGTTATCATGAACGTGTGAACCTTGGCTGTTGTTTTTGCGATATCAGTGAGATCGATTACCGTATTCCTGCCCAGGCAGTCCGGGCAGTGAATCCTGAAAGGTATATAAATCGAACCTGTGGTCTCGCAGTCCGGGTTGTCACATTTTGAGGCCATGAGCTTTCCCTTGGAAAGTGATTCAAAGAATATCGATTCCCCACCATATGTGTGGATATGTGTGATATCCCTAGGATTGGTAACACCCATGAGGGTTCCGTCATCATTGCGTATCGGTGTGTTTAGCGATATAAAGTGGAAATTGCCTTTTGGTTTGTACCTTCCCTTAACAACTTTGACGGATCCTCTTTTATTGTTCTCTTCTTCGCATGCCCAGTTAACCATTCTAATCACCTCTCTCTAAAACATGGTCAGGATGTTGAAGTATCGTGCAGGTCACATGAGAGCCCACACCTGCGTGACTTATTGCAAGACCTCTTTTGGCACCTTTTACCTGAAGGTCTGTCCAATCATCAGGTTTTCGTCTACCAAAGCGTTCCCATTTTTTCTCATCCCCATGCATCTCGGCCCAGCGGTTCCATAGATGCTGTCCAACCTCCACTGCCTGCATTATTCCTGTTGCACCTACTGCATGCATGCAGCCTATAAGACCGCCGCACATGTTGGCAGGCAGCTTTCCAGGCTCGCCGGTATGCGGATTGGTATGAAAGCAATCACCTGATTCGACATAGGTACGCCCTTCACCATAGGGGCGGATTCCTATATCCTCGTAGGTTTGAATATCGCTGATTGTAAAGGCATCATGAAGCTCAACAAGATCTAAATCTTCAGTGGGATCATGCACTCCGGTCATTCGGTATGCATAATAGGCTGACATCCTTGCTGCAAGAAAACCTGTGAATCCTGGGTACCTGTCTCCTCCTGGAAAGCGCTCTCCGAGATCCTCATACTGCTCCTTTGTCTCATTGGGAAGTAGAGGGATTTCCATATTGCGCCTGCAGGCCACTCTCAAGGTATGGCTTCCGGCAGCTACATCGATTCTTAGAGGGTTGTCCATCATCTCATGTGCTGTCTTTTCATCTGCCAAAATCGCGCAGGCCGCACCCACGCTCATGAGGCAGCAGTCCAATGCTCTTAATGGGTACGCAACAACCGGCGAATTAATAACATCATCTACTGTTATCTTCATTGGACCCTGGGCATGAGGGTTCATTCTCGCATATCCCCGATTTTTCACTGCGATTTCGGCCATGGTCCTTCTAAAGGATTCCTCCTCCTTGCCAAAGACCTGCCAGTATTTCTGGGCCATGACTGCGTAATAGCCGGTGTAGATGTGGCCCAAGGGTGTTTCCCAGTCCTTGTCTGCTGCAAAGGAAATGTAGTTGTTTCCCTCATCTGTAGGCACTTCATCCATGCGCTCCCATCCCATTGCAAGGGTGCAATCAGAATAACCTGAGGCTACTGTCTTGTAGGCTTCCCACAAAGTGGATCCTCCTGTTGCACCACCGGTTTTAATTCCAATGTTCCCTAGTGGGTCAAGTCCGAGCCTGTCATGAATAACTGCCTCTCCTAAAAGCTGGTCTCCGAAGTGATCTGCAAAATGACCGTAATAGCATGTGTGGATGTACTTCTTCAATTGTGCGGGTGTCATATCGATAAATTCTGAAGCTTCAGTTAATGCATCGATGCACAGTTCCTCGGTGCGTTTCTCCGGAATCGCTCTACCGAATTTTGACATTCCGCCAGTGACCAAATACACTGGCCTTGCCATTTTCGGGATCTTTAATTGCTTTTCACTAAATGTTATCATCCTATTCCTCCATCTTTTTTCCTATTTTATTTTCGCATTATCTTCATTCTGAGGAGAAAGGTATCACAAGGTTGGGGGCCCTATATCGTTGATTGTCGATAATCTTTTCTCCCCGACCCCCCATCGAAATTATCATTTAAAAACATTATCCTACCGTTATCCACGAAGATACTCTATGCCAGGAGGCAATCTATCATATAGAATGTAGACAATCGCCGTAATAATTCACTTCTTCAGGTATCCGCTTTTTATTACTTCCACTATACCTTTTGCGATTGTGTCGCCTATACCTTTTACCCTGCAGAGCTTTTTTTCATCTGCTTTTATGATTGCCTCCACACTTCCGAAATGCGCAAGCAGCCGCTGCGCTAGGGTTGCGGAAACTCCAGGTAGTCCCTCGATTATGAACTGCTGCCTTTCCGCAAGAGACATTGTGACTTTGTCTCCTCTAATACCTACCGGCCTTCCTTCGGAAATCTCCCTTTTTGCCATTATTGCAAGCAGGTTTGCAGTCTCTTTCACATCTTTTGTGGAAATTATTGGGATATTGAAATCAGAGACAATAGAAGCCAGAGCTCCGATAATGGCTTGGTCTGACATACCACTTTTTGTGAGTAAGTCTTCTCCTTCCAAGACCAGGATGGGATTGATGTAGGCAGTCTTTAACATCTTGAGCTGGGAAAAT
>CBDVCK010000119.1:0-9802 GCA_965372465.1 uncultured Thermoplasmata archaeon
CATATGTTTTCACCTCAAATATTCTATTAATTGGAATTATCCTCGGATATCTTTCCGTCCACCATATGGATGATACTCTCACCCATTTTCCCTATGTTAATATCATGTGTGACAAGTAGAATTGTATGCCCCTCCGAATGCAGGGATTTTAAAAGATCCAATATCATGTGTCCGGTCTTTTGATCCAGGTTACCTGTGGGCTCATCCGCAAGCAAAATCTGAGGCTCGTTGACCAGAGCTCTTGCAATTGAAACCCTCTGCTGCTCCCCACCCGACATGTGGGAAGGGATATGGTCCATCCTATGGGAAAGACCCACACGCTCTAAAGCCGAAATTGCTTCCTCCTCATCCATGTTTTTACCCCAAAGAAAGTACTGGGAGAGCATGACATTCTCAAGGGCCGTGAGATAGGGAACAAGATGAAACTGCTGGAATATAAAACCAAAGTTCTCCCTTCGAAATCGTGTGAGCTGCTTTTGAGAAAGCCCGGAAACCTCGGTTTCCTCCACCAATACTGTACCTGAAGTGGGTTTTTCCAGGCAGCCTATGATGTTCAGAAGTGTTGTCTTTCCGGAACCTGAAGGACCCATGATTGTAGCCCATTCACCTTTTTCAATCGTAAGGGTCACACCGTTCAATGCCCTTGTGGTTTCACTGTAGTCCATCACGATATCCTGGGTTTTTATTATACCAGTCATTCTATTCACCCCTGAGTACCTTGGCTGGCTCAATAGTCATTGCCCTTCTAACTGGAATCGCACTTGCCAGAACCGTGATTCCTACAGATATTCCCACAACCAATGGTAAAACCGAGAGTCTCGGAGAAACAGAAGAGTTAAAAACACTCATCCCAATGAACTGGGCAACACCCAGGCCCGCGATATAACCAAGGACTCCTCCCACCAAACCTATTATCAAAGCCTCCAAAAAGAACAGACTGGCAATCTTCTTGTTCTCTGCACCGATTGCCTTCATCATTCCTATTTCCTTTGTTCTCTCCACAACGGATGTCGTCATGGTGGTCATGACTCCCAGGGCTGAAGCCAATAGAGCCACTACCGCAATCATGATCATCAGTTCCTCGATCTTTCCCAAAATCTCCATCTCCGCCCTCACCATCTGTTTTACGGATTTGGCTTGAACATATGGTATCTGTTCCTCGATTTCCCCTGCAATGACCTCAACTGGGCATCCTGTGCATAATGCACTTACCTGGACAGTACTAACCTTGCCTTCAAGTCCGGTAATGTCCTGGGCCAAACTCAGGGTCACGAAAATCTGATTGTCTTCAGAACTGCCTGTGCTAACTATCCCCACAACATTCAGAGTATGGGCGGTCTCGTTTACAGTATCATTAAACGAAACAGTGAGTTCATCCCCCAAATCCACCTCGAGAATCTCTGAAATGCCGATACCGATTATGGCACTTCGGGTATCGTTTCTGTCCCCAATCCAACTCCCCCTTAAATCCCACCATGGGCTAATCTTCTTTATCTGGTCGAACCACACTCCAGATAAAACCGCTTTTTGGTCACCAACGCTTACTACAGAGTATAGATAAGGAACGTATCCAAGAATGTTTTTTGACCAGGATATATCATTGATTTTCGATAGATCGGATTGTTCAACATACCTTTGTTCAGTTACGGAGCCGTAATCCACATCACCGATGGAAATCGGGATGTTCTCAGTCCTGGGAACAAGTAGAATGTTTGCACCGTATTGCCGAAATTCTAACCCCACTTTCTCCTTGACATTCATGGATGTGGTAACAAGAGCACCCGTAATGGAAGCACCCATCACCACTGCAACAATTGCAATAGCAACCCTGTTTTTTCGCTTGGAAATTGACTTTACCAATATACGAAGAAGCATGTTTACACCTGTTGTAAAGCGGGTAATGGAGCAAGGCCATATAATAGGGTTTTTCAAAAATTATATATATCTGATGTGTATGTTTACAATTGGCGTAAACATAAATTGAATTAAAAAAATTGGATGATGTATAAATGGTGAAATTCTCAAGAATCAATATCAAAAATGAGGGACTTGAAAAGTTCTTTTCCCCAAATGAAGTGAGAATCCTCCAATTACTATGGCAAAAAAAAGAGATGACCTCAAGTCAAATCAATGAATGCATGGACGATCTTTCCCTAGCATGTGTTGCAGGAACATTGGATAGGCTTGTAAAATCCAAGGTCGTTAAAAGGGAGCTTGTGGATTCCGAATCAAAGGTCAAGTACCTCTATCGCTCGGCAGCATCCAAAGAAGAGATCGGCAGTCAGATTTCCGAAAGGATAATCGAAAGTTTAATCGATACATTTGGCGACACGGTAACAGATACACTAGGCAAATATAAAAAGGAGTGAATCAGGTATGATTGATGCCTTAAACTGCTATTTCACATGCATTGCTAAATCCAGCACCAATTACATTGTCTTTGGCCTTCTCATGGGGGCATTGATTTTCGGAATAATTTTTCTCTTTTCAAAAAGACCCTATCACATGTTCCTTTCCCAGATCATCACAAGCCTCACGATAGTAGAAGGATTCAGGCAGATGACATGCTCCATGTCGCAGCTCGTCTGGCTCTATTTTGGATTGATTTCCGGAGCCATGGTCTTTCTTGGTATTATTCAGATTGCTCTTGACAGGCGCTTGCAAAATCTGGAAATCATTGATGCGCATCTTGCAAAGGGTCTGAGCAGGGAACTCGGGTGCAATATATATCTTCTGGACACCCAGAAAATTAAGGCTTTTACACATAGGCGGAGAATCTACCTTTCAGTGGGGCTCGTTGAGCTCCTTGATCCGGATGAATTAAAGGCAGTGGTCGCACACGAGAAATATCATGTCCTGCATACACCCAACAGGTTCATGGCAAACACCTTTGCAGTTGCTTCCCTTTGGTTGAAAAGTTACAGAGATGATGCCAAGGCAGACAGATATGCTGCAGAGCTTGCGGGTCCTGAAAATCTGAAAAGCGCTTTTGATAAATTGGGTATTGCGGGGAATAAGAGGAGAGCAAGAAGGCTTGCAGTTTAGATTTAAGTCTTTTTATATGTTCAATGGAAAAACAACAATGGGACATATAATTACCCGAAACTTTTATGTCATATAACTGACATGAATAAGTCGAGGTCTAATTATGAAAGGAAGGGACCGTGATGGTCTTATTGTGCCGGAAAATGAGAAAAGCAGGAGATTTCCTGCGAAACGATTGCTGATACCCGTACTTTTCGCAATGATATTTCTTGTGAGCCTTTTAATTGTAGTGACAATTCTTTCGCAGGATGCACATGCAGCTTACGGGGTCCAGGTGAATGTACAGCTACCCAAAGATAAAGACATGAATGCTTCCATGGTACCGCAATCTATCAATTTTACAATTGAAGTGGAAAACACAGGGACATTTGTAGAGAACGTCAATCTGACTGTTACCTTCGACAATCCTTCAAAACCTGTTGCAGGCTGGACAGTAAATCCAAATAATTTCACAGTCAACACACTGGGGGCGGGTGCCATTGAAACACGTGAGGTCCTTGTCACAGCACCTCTTGGTGAACCATACCCGTCATTTGCCCAATTGACGGTTTTGGCAGTTGTACAAGAGAACACCTCCCAAACTTCCCAGGACAGTTTTATTGCCCGAGTCTCTCCGATTTGGGATGCAGAATTAACCCCCCATGCAGATGTTTTTTCTCGGGAACCTGGAGACACCATAAATGTTAGACTCCAGCTTTTAAATACGGGAACAGCCACAGATACCCTTACATTGGAAGATATTACACCCGCTCCGTATGATACCTGGGGTCAGGTGGCATTACCTGCACAAGTTACCCTTGAAGCGGGTAACTCAACGAACATGGATTATACAATAACCATTGACCCTGATGTTACAATGGCAGAGAGCCCCATAACCTTGTATCTGGCGGTAACCTCCCAGGGTGCGGGTGGCACTGTTGAGACACAACAGATTACCATTTATATTAATCAGACATTCGGTGTATTAGTTACCACTACGCAAAACACTAAAACCGGGGATCCCGGCGAAGAGGTTTCATTCACAATTAGAATAAGAAACGTCGGCAATGATATCGATACATTTATCTTAGATGCCTTTGGCCCCGAGCTTGGAGCATGGAGTGTTCCTGATGTTACACTTGCACCTGATGAATTCATCTTTGTTTATTACAACCTTACAATCAATCCAGATCACGATACAAGCGATATTCTGATCACCTTGAATGCCAGCTCTTGGGAGGCCGAGAGCATTGGCCAGGTGGTCTTTGATACCCTGGAAATCACGATACATGTGAATCCGCGGTATGCAGTTGAACTGGGCCAATTGGGAGGAGATAGAAAGGATGGATCTTCAGGTCAGGTGGTATATTTCGACCTCCGCGTTACCAATGAAGGTACTGCATTAGATAATTTCGAAATACACGTGGATACCCCAAGCGGCTTCTCTGTTACTCTTTCCGATCCCACAATCGAGATCGAATCAGTGGTAGTTGATCCCCTCAACAGCACAAAAACCGTGAATATTTCGGTTCAACTCAGGTCGGATCCTCTAATTTCAATAGGTGAGTATTACTTAAACATAACCGCGACATCCCTAAATGATGAAAATGCAACAGATACCTTCACATTTATTATAGATGTGTATGGTGAATATGATTTCGATCTATATGTTCCACCAGGTGTAGGAACTGATCCAGGTGTAACCATCACCATACTAATTCAGTTAACTAATGAAGGCAACATTGAAGATACAATAAGAATTAGCATATCGGATTTGCCACCAGGATGGAGTCATGATCCAATTCCAGATGTTCCTCTTGATGGGAGTGTTACTGTCCCAATATATATACACATCCCTCTGAACACTCCTTCCGATTTTTACAATTTTACAATAACCGCAAGATCCCTAGGTGATCCCTCAAAGGAAGATTCAGCATCCACTGGCGTAGAAGTGAACCAGGTTTACGATGTCCTCTTACCAACTTCAATAAGCAATAAAAATGTTGATCCAGGCAGCTATGTCACTTATGCCATCGAAGTAAATAACAAAGGCAATGGAGACGATATCATAGAACTGAGGCTCACAGGGGAAGTGGAGCCCTGGACATGGCTTTACTACAATGCAATCGAGAACGGAACCGTAATACATCTATCACTCCCTGCCGGCGGAACGGCAACAGTATTCCTCTATGTCGCTCCCCCATCCAATTACTGGGACACAGGGGACGGAACCGTTGCATTGATTATCGAGGCCGAATCCTTAGACGACCCAGATATCAACCCTGCTTCCGATTCTGTTTCTGTGACAACCTACGTCAATGATGTGTACGAATTCGGAGTCTCAGGCTCAGGGTCGAGATCGGGAATACCCGGGGAAACTGTCACATTTTTGCTTACTATAGACAATGGGGGAACATCAAGTGATTCATTCAATCTCAGGATGTTAGAGATAAGAACCGATACAGGAGGAACCATCAGTTACTGGGAAGATGTGAATATAAATCCATTCAGTGTAAATCCTGTTTTTATTGGTCAGGGAGCACAACAGATAGTAGATGTGGATATAGAAATTCCATATCCTCTTAACTTATATGAGGTTCCCAAAGGAGAGTATATAATAGAGGTTGAAATCAAATCTTCGGGTGATTCCAGTATTATACAAACCATAAACTTTACTGTGATTGTAAAACAGCTTTATGCGGCCGAGGTAGTCAATTCCATCTCACCCAAGAACGTTGATGTTGGAAGCTCTGTAACCTATGTCCTGCAGGTGAAGAACTCTGGCAACAGCGCGGATAATATTTCCATTGAAGTGGAGGATGATGTTACCATAGCGGGTGATCAAACCTTATGGACATCAGTCACACATAACGGCCAGGGATTTTCAAGCATCTGGTTGGATGCAGGGGATGTTGCCTGGGTGAACTTCACAGTTACAATTCCGCAGAGAAATGATCCCGGTTATCCGAGTGCTGATCCCTCCTATGTGGCTTTCCCGGTTACTGTTTCTCCGTCCAAGCCAGATGATCCTGGTGCATTGAAGGAGGAGCTCGACATCATCACCAACATCAATCCGATTTACGAGTTCGAGGTCTATCCTATTGTCAACCGAAATGACGTGCCGGGACAGACAGTCGATTTCAGTATTACTATAAAAAACACGGGAACAGGTTCGGATACCTATACTCCTGAACTTATTTGGTCGGAAAATTGGGATGCATACCAAACCGGAATAATATTCAGCCCGGATACAATAACAATCGGCCCAGGCTTAAGCGGAACCATAACCATGTATATCACAATTCCATCTGACCACGATGTTGCCCTTGCAGGTGAATATTCAAACAACGTTACAATATCATCTGATTATACCAATGAGCAAACAATACCATTTACAGTTGAGGTGAATGAGGTATACGGCCTCGAGCTAACAGATCCCTCATCCCTTATTAAGGCAGTGAATGTGGGAAATTCTGTCACATATCAATTCAAGGTAAAGAATACAGGCAATGCCCAGGATACATTTGTTCTTAATCAACTTGATCTGGACACATCAACTGGAGGCGGAGGCGATCAATCATCCTGGACCTTTTTTGCATTAACATCTGATCCGACAACATCTATAATCTCTTTCACATTGGCTCCAGGTGATTGGGAGACAATTGTATTTACAATCAATGTCCCTCCTTTGGAGGATCCTGATTTCGAAAAATTATCAGATGATCTTTTCATGGAAGTAAAAGTAGCATCTCAGGAAGGTACCAATCTCGATGACAGTTTTACCACAAGAACCACAATTAATCCGGAATATTTATTCGAAGTGATAACCTATGCACTTGACAATACAAAAGAAGGGAAACCGGGTGAGGCTGTTACTTTCCAAATTGAGGTAACAAATACCGGAACAGGAAAGGACAGATATTACTTCGACTTTACGAGCTGGGATGATAATGTCTTCCCAAGTCCAAATGTAGACGATATCAATGTCGATGTAGAGGTGGATACTTCAAAGACTACGACTGCTACAGTCTCAATAATTGACACAAATGATGTCGCTTTGACAGGTACATATCCCTTAGAGATTACTGGGGTATCACAAAGCGATTCACTTATAAGGCGGACCATCATAATTTATGTCACAATCCAACCTGTTGCAGGGGTAAAGGTCGAGGCGGATCCATCAACCGGCAGCGAAGAACCTGGTAAATACATCGATTATCCTATAAAGATCACGAACCAGGGCAATGCAATAGACACTTTCCGCCTCACAAAAACTGGCGAGACCAGTGAATGGGGGGTGTTTCTGAATGGTACAAACCTTACTCCCCAGAATGAGTTTACCATTGCTGCGGATAGAATTGAAGAGCTTATTTTAAGGGTAACCATACCAACCGCAGGTGAAACCGAAGCACTTGAGCCTTATGGAATTACAGTAAAGGCCACATCTTCACTTGAGGATATTTCCGATACAATGCATGTCACAACTACTGTGGAGGAATTTATGGACCTGCAGTTGGAATATTCGGGCACAGGAGAAGCAAGAAGGGATTACGATCCAAATAAGAATGCTCCGGAATTCTCATTCAGAGTGACCAATTACGGCAACCAGGACGAAAATCCTCTGGAGATCAGGGTGGACGGTATTGAATCGGACTGGGACTACACTCCCAAAACGATTTCTGCAACCATAGAACCAGGTGGATCATCCATATTCTCTATAGAGTTCATAACTGTACCTGACGATGAAAACGAGGGCGAATACGAGATGCGGGTTGTGGTGGTATCCTCGGTTGATCCCTCTGTAGAATCCGATCCTGTCTACATCATCGTCAACATCACGAAACCTGATCTGGTTATTGAACAGGGTGATATTTCAGGTCTAGACGATCTCGATGGGTTAAGGAGTATAGTGGGAAATGCAATCACCATAACTGCTACTATACATAATGAAGGACACTCTTCAGCAGAGGACATCCGGGTCAGGCTCTTCGAGGATAACAATGTAAGAGGCACATCTACGATTACTTCACTGGATCCGGGCGCTCATACGACCGTGGATTTCAGATGGACCGTTGTTGCCGAGGACGTTGAAATCAGAGTGGAGATTACCCCCATCGAAGAGCTCGACGACGGTAACAATGCAGAGGCTATCCAGATCGATCTCAGGTCCGAGCTACTATTTACTGAAGAAGAAATAATTTTCAGTAAATCGAGACCCGGGGCCGGGGAAAGAATCACCATATCTGCACTAATTCTCAACAGAGGCGGAAATGCAGAGGATGTAGTAGTAAAATTTTATGAAGGTACCAAGATAATCGGGACAGATACCCTGGATATCGACTTTGATGAGATAGGCGAGGCTATGATAGAGTGGAAAGTCCCTGACAGGCCCGGAGAAACAAGGGTAATCAGAGCGGAAATCGATTATTTAAATACCCCAGGCCACACTTCCTCCAAAGAAATTGATATCGGTGGAAGATACGACTCCTTTGGAGATGGTGATGAATTCTTTGTGCAAATGATAGGGCTACTTGTATTTATTGCCCTTGTTGCATTTATTATTGGTTATATTGGAGGATTAAGAACGAGAATGAGGAAAGAAGAAACTGATCAGGAATATCCATGGCAAGTAGAATATCAGGACAGTTATGAAGGATGGATGCCTCCAGAGGAAGAACCTTGGGAGGAACCAGGAAATATGCTACCACCGCCTCCTCCGCCTCCACCTGAACTCTAGAACCCAAATAGGGGAAATTGAACCTCCACCCAAAGAGGTTATGATCAACAGATGTATCAGAAGGTACATGGCTTACGCTAACTGAACATGGAATTGTAGGCAAGCAGGGGAACACCCATAGGGTATTTGCGGGGAACACCCATGTGGTTATTAATTAACTGCGGGACCTAAATTTGGCGTATCCTTTCAAGATTTTATTAATCCTCCTTGTTGAATTCTCGACATCCAAAGATGCCAGGCTAATATATCCATGTTCTTGAAGCATGACCAGAAGTGTGAGCTTGTCCCTCAGTTTCTTGGCAAGTATCTTGTGACCATTATAGTCAAGGATGCTCTGTGCAAACATAACATTATTGTATTCATTTGGAACGGGGCAGTCTCTCTCTTCAAGTAACTCTAATATCTCATGTATCTCATCCTTATATGTCGTATTTTTTGGGAGATCAGAGGCAATTATCTCCTCCTCTCCATCAACCAAAACCGCTCCTTCTATATCGCTTCCCTCTCTTAAATCCGAGATGACTTTCCTTAATCTCGACATTGGGCGATCTTCTTGGAAGTTTGGCGTCCTGATATCCTTTTGAAACTTCATATTCTTGCCTCCTTTTATGTTGTTTGAGTGCTTGCTTCTTCCAACTTTTTCACTGATTTTTTATTTCTCTTCCTTCGAATAATAATAAACAATGCTATGAATCCAAACAGAGGCACTACGATCCCGTCGAATTCAGGAATTATGAAATCAATATTCTGCGCTCCTGGTGATGAGCCGTTCTCGTTGCTTCTATCCACGCCAAAGGGATCTGCATAGCTTGTTGCGTTCTCCCAGTCAGAAGGCGTGTCGGTATCATTCGAACCTGCATCACGCCCGATAGTATGGATTTCTGAGAAAAGGGAAGTATCAACATACTGGCCTTCGGTCCACTGCCTCCAGGAGGCAGCCTCATCATCGTCAGAGCCTGCGTCTCCGCCCCATGCGACATAATCCCAAATTATGCCATTATCATCCTTAAGGGCCAAATCGTCAATGTCCTCCAGCATAAC
>CBDVCK010000120.1:0-9796 GCA_965372465.1 uncultured Thermoplasmata archaeon
GAATGAAAATAAAAAAAATGGGTTTAAAAGGGTGGAAAACCTTTGTGAATAAGATATGAATATATGTTCAGGAGATTAAAAGAACCTGGGTCATTTGTAAATGTGATATAAAAGTATTTTAGTTCAGAATTTTGAAATGGAGATTTGATTGTTATGGAAACCCCCATGGGAGGAGGGCGCGGGGAAAAGGAGGAATGAAGCATAAATAATCCATCTGGATAATTTTTTTTTTTATAGATCATTGCATTTATATTTTCTTAATAGTTTACATGTAAACACATAGAATTATTATGTACATACAAATATATCGTATAACTGAGAACCATGTGGAGGAAAACTAAAGCTGTGTGCATAAGTGTATTCATTTCTCTATCTATGTTCTATGTTCTGGACATTTCATTTGAAATAATTGATAATGTTTCAGGAACCATGATTTATGTGAACATAACAGGTTCCGGAGGTTCTTTCACGAGCATACAGGATGCGATAGATGCAAGCATAGACGGTGATACGGTTTTTGTTTACAATGGAACATATTATGAAAACATCATTGTGAATAAAATGATAAATCTATTTGGTGAGAATAGAGAGAATACGATAATCGATGGTAACGGTTCAGGTGATGTAGTATATGTTTCAGCTGATTGGGTAAATATGACAGGATTCACAGTTACCGGTAGTGGTGAGGGATTGGGCGATTCTGGAATAAGGCTGAATAATGCACGGAATTGCAGGATTTATGGCAATATATTTTCCCATAACAAAATTAGGGGAATCATAACAGTTTCTTCCGATAATAACACAATATATGAAAATAATATCTCGTATTCCCAAAATGGATTGTCAATCTCTTCCTCGGATAATAATAAGATATATAATAACAATGTTTCTTACTGTGACTATGGAATATCTCTTCATTCTGCTTTGAAAAATAATGTAACCGATAACACAGTTTCTTTTAACAACGAATCTGGGATAGTTGTATCAGGCCCATGTGATTGGAGTGAGGTTGACAATAATCAAGTTTTTGAAAACTTGATAGGTTTACAGCTCACATCCTATGGTCCAAGCAATATATCAAATAATGTTATACAGAACAACCAGTTAGGGATCTACCTGCGCTCCAAAGGTACAAATATAACAAATAATTCAATGATGGGATCTGGTATCTTTATTGATTCGGAGCAAATTTCTCACTGGAATACAAATGAAATCGATTCTTTAAATACCATAGATGGCAAACCAGTTTATTACTTGAAAAATCAGACCGGAGGCTCTGTTCCCCTGGGTTTTGGTCAAATAATCCTTGCCAACTGCTCCTACGTGTCAATCGAGAATCAATCATTCTCAAATGGTTCAGAAGGAATTCTGATAGGGTTTTCCTCAAACTTAACCATTGCACATAATAATGTATCTTCCCAAAACAACCACGGTATCATGCTCCAATATAGCGATGACTCCGTGATCTTCGAAAACGAGGTTCACAATAATGATCTGGACGGTATCCATCTCGAGAACTCTATGCGCAACGTCATAAGAAACAACAATGCCACTCAAAATTCCGCTGGCATCAACTTGAGCGAATCGGGGCCAAGCACGGTGGTTGACAACAACGTGTTCTACAATACCATCGGAATCAGTCTCTATGTCTCCAACTACATAGAAAACTATGTCAACGCCACAGGCAACAATGCCTCACACAACCAGATCGGTATAAATCTTTACGGATGCTACTATGCCCTGGTTACGAAAAATGAAGTTTATTCGAATACCGAATATGGCTTTTACGTCATGTATTCCCAATACAACCGCATCCACTACAACAACATAATCGATAATGAGGATCAGGCCTACGATTATGATTACAAGAACTACTGGGACAACGGATACCCCTGGGGGGGTAACTACTGGTCCGATTATGCAGGTAATGACAGTAATAAAGGTCCCAGCCAGGACCAGCCGGGTGCCGACGGAATCGGTGACGAGCCATATTCGATCAGAAAACCCTATTCCGATTCTTATGACAACTACCCATTGATGGAGCCCTTTGTAAGCGAAAAACAGATAAAGCCCGTCCACAACCTGGACAAGGACATCTACTATGAATGGATCCAGGAAGCAATAGACGATGCCGACCCAGGCAACACTATTTTAGTTGGTAGTGCACGATACCATGAGACCATTTCCGTCAATAAATCTCTTGCTCTTGTTGGAGAGGATAGACCGAACACCATAATCGATGGGGGACTTAGAGGCAACGCAATCGAGGTTGTGGCGGATTGGGTCAATATAACGGGTCTTACCGTTACCCGCGTGGGCTCGGGAAAGTCAGGGATAAGACTGGAGAAGGTAAGGAACTGCAGTATACTCAACAACAATATCAGCGGCAACGTTTACCACGGCATATACCTGTTCAACTGCAGCAAAGTTACGGTTTCGGACAATAATGCTTCTGACAACTACGATGGTATATACTGCGATACATCATCCTTCATAAGTATCATCAACAACACGGTTTTGTCAGGTACAATGTACGGTATCTACGTTACCGACTCGGATAACTTGACTATCGAGAATAACCAAGCCGTCATCGAATCTGATCCTGGGATCTATGTGATCTATTCCGAGAACATCGTCATTACAGAAAACTATGCCTCTCAATGCCGCTGGGGGGTTCACGTTAAATATTCCGATTCCATCACTATTACCAATAACACATTATTCGATAACTTCGTCGGTATATCTCTTTACACTAGTGACGGCAAGGGCCTAATCCACAACAACGTGCTTATCAATAATAACTACGGTATCGCACTGTCGGGAAGGGGCAACGTGATATCCAACAACATAATCGAATCAAGCTCCTTGAACGGAATCGATCTCGGCTTTTCCCAGGGAGCAACTGTTAAGAACAACACAATGACCCGCTGTGGTATTTTCATTGAAGGAACAAACCTGGAATACTGGAACACACATGATATTGATACCTCAAACACTGTAAACGGAAAACCGGTCTATTACTGGAAGAACCAGACGGGAGGGGTAGTACCTTTTGGTGCCGGGCAGGTGATATTGGCAAACTGCATCAATGTCTTGGTCGAGAACCAGAATGTTTCCTCAGGCTCGGTGGGGATTCTCATGGGCCATTCCTCGGGCAATACCATCGCAAACTGCACATCAAATGAAAACAATGATGATGGAATCTATTTGCGCTATAGTAATAACAACTATTTTATTAATAATACTGTAAACTCGAACGCGGAAGAGGGGGCATATATCTATAACTCCGATTTCAATACCCTGGATTCCAACACCGTATGTTCCAACGGGTATCATGGTATATATCTCAGAAACTCTGAAGAAAGTACCATCATGAACAATAATGTCTCATTTAATGCCGAGGAGGGATTATTTATCACTGGCATCAACAACTATATCGCAAACAACACCATATCAGAGAACCTTCACGGGATCTTTGTAACCTCGGAATACAATATTTTTATGGATAACAATATTTCCTATAATATAGACCATGGCATTCGTTTACGCAGTTGTGAGAGCAACACAATAAGTGGTAACAATATGATCAAAAATGGAATATTCATTTCAGGTAACGATGTCAAATACTGGAATACTCATACCATAAATACCCTAAACACAGTAAATAACAAAGCTGTTTACTACTACAAGGATCAGGATATTGGCACTGTTCCCCCGGGGGCGGGTCAGGTGATCCTGGCCAACTCCGATTACTGGGTTATTAATAATCAAAACTGCTCTTTTGGCTCGGTGGGAATATTACTTGGATATTCTAACTATAATACCATCGCGAATTCCAATGTGCAAGGAAACATTTTCGGTATATATTTTTTTAAGAGTGATAATAACATTATATCCAACTGCACGGCATACCTAAACAGAAATTACGGCTTATATCTGAATTTCGCCCAGGAAAATAGAATTGACAATTCTACATTCCACTCAAATGAGTATGGGATTTATCTCTATGCATCCCATGAAAGTGTAATAGAAAACAGCAGCATTATTTCAAACGTGAATGCAGGTATATATTTTTCGTGGACCCTAGAAATTATTCTTCACAACAATACAATGGTGGATTGTGGAATCTACATAGAAGGTCATGGATTAGGATATTTCAACTCGCATACAATCGATGAATCCAATACCGTAAACGATCGTCCTGTGTACTACTGGAAGAACAGGGTAGGGGGGAGGATACCTTCCAATGCCGGACAGGTGATCCTGGCCAATTGCGCCGATATCGTGATTGAGAATCTAAATACAAGTAGTGCTTCTTGCGGAATCGAACTTGCGTGGTCATCCGACATTATTGTCACCAATAACACAGCCTCTTTGAACAGCCTGTACGGTATCTATATGTTCTTTGCGGATGACAATCAATTATCCAACAATACCATATCCGACTGCGATGCAGGTATCAGCTTCAAGGATTCGATGCGCAATACGCTCTTTAACAACTCTGTTATAAACTGCAAATACGGTATACAGATTTATGAGCAATTTGCCTCCTCTGAAAATAACCTGATCTATCACAACAATTTCATTGAAAACCTCTATCCAGAACGGGATAATGCTGGAGGCAAGAACTTTTGGAATGCCAGTTACCCCATAGGCGGTAATTACTGGAGTGATTATGATGGAGAAGATAATCTCAGAGGGGTAAAACAAGATGAACCTGGTTCCGACGGATTTGGAGACACACCATATCAACAATACTTGTTCTATTGGATCGGGCTTGATTACTATCCGCTCATGAATCCGACCCGTGATGCACAGCCGCCTCGGATCGAACTGATATCACCCGCAAACAATTCCGTGATCCAACCGGGCTTGGTTCTCGATTTTGGTGTTTATGATGAGAATTCATATATCGTAAATTACTCCATCGATAATGGAGTGGAAGAATCCCTTGAACCACCTTATGATATCTCCACAGTTGGATGGAGTGAAGGACCCCATACAATTCTAATCGAAGCAGAGGATTTCAAGGGAAATACTGCTTCTCTCCTTTTTTCTTTCACAATCGATTCTATTTCACCCATTATCCAGTTAAATTCCCCTTCTAACAACTCAGCGATATCGAAAGGAGCAATTTTGAACTTCTCAATCTCGGATTCAAATCTACAAAACGTTAATTATTCACTTGATGGTGGGCCTGACAATTCTTTTCCGGATCCCTTCGATCTCTCAACTGCAGGATGGATTGACAAAGATTACATGATTCGGATAAATGCAATAGATCTGGCTGGAAATACGAATTCATCCTGGTATACTTTTACAGTAGATTCTTCACCTCCCAGTATTTCCCTGAACTCACCATTGAATGACTCCATTATAATCGAGGGTGAAATACTGGACTTTTCCATTTCGGATCCGCATCCCGTACAAGTCAATTATTCAATAAATGGGGGACTGGAAAACTCTTTTGCAGTGCCTTATAATATCTCTACTTCAGGCTGGCTAGATGGTGATTATGTGGTTCAGATCAATGCCCTGGACTCACTAGGGAATCAAAATTCCAAATGGTATTCCTTTTCCATTGATTCAACTCCACCGACCCTTGTTTTTACAAATCCAGGGAACAATTCAGTGGTTGCTGAAGGAACACTTCTGAACTTCTCAATTACGGATGTAAACCTTGATCAAGCCAATTATTCGATAAATTCAGGGAATGCCATGACCTTCTCACAACCTTATGATCTATCCACTGAAAATTGGTCCGACGGTGAATATTCTATCCAGGTCAGTGCAATAGATTTAGCCGGTAACTCAAATTCATCACGGTTCTTCTTCACAATTGATTCAACCAGACCCTTGATATATTTGGATTCACAGCAGAATAATTCAGTTATTCCACAAACAACCCTTATTGAATTTTCAGTTGAAGATCCGTATTTGCTATCAACGAATTACTCAATCAATGGGGGTGACAGAATCAATGTATCGGAGCAGTTTAACATCTCTATGGAAGGATGGGCAGATGGAGATTACATAATTCAAATAAATGCATTGGATATGGCGGGAAACCTGAATTCCTCCTGGTTCTTCTTCACGCTCGATTCAACACCTCCAACCATTACAATTGACCCGGCTCTCAATCATTCCACCATACCTGCTGGAAAAGCAATTAAACTCAACATATCGGACCCTGATAGTGTAATGTACTCAAAAGACGGAGTGGAATATTCATTACTTCCGTCCCCTTATATTATCGACACCTCAAACTGGTCTGATGGCGATTATACGATCACAGTTAAAGCAAATGATACAATCGGAAATGGGGCGGCCATATGGTTTGAGGTTACAGTGGACGCGCTTCTCCCATATGTGGTTTCCACCAATCCATTGAACCAGTCAATAGATCTTGATATCAATGCCACAATAATAATAACTTTTAATGAAAGGATGAATCAGACGAATGCGGAAACTCATATCTCTTTTTCAAACGCATATGAACTGCAGTGGAACACAGCTGGAACAGAACTATCCCTTTCCTTTGCTACAAGTAACCTGGAGGAGGGAACGACATACACTCTCACAATCGACTCCCAGATAACGGATATCAATGGCAACCCCATGGCCTCGGATTTCATTCTCGTCTTTTCCACTGCTCCATTGGACACAGATTCGGATGGCATCCCCGATTCTGAAGACGATGATGACGACAATGACGGATATTTAGATGAAGATGATGACTTTCCATTGAATGCAACAGAATGGCTGGATACAGACAAAGATGGGATCGGCAACAATGCAGATACCGATGACGATGATGACGGCCATCTCGATGAGAACGACGCCTATCCTTTGGACTCCAGTCTGTGGAAAAAGACTGAAGAGGAACCTGCAGATGCAAATTGGGTTTGGTATGTCATTCTTGCGGTAGTTGCCGCTGCAGTCATTGTGCTTTTGATCTTGTTCAGAAAAAGAGGAACCGAGGAAAGTAAAATACCTATGTCCGAGGTGGATGCAGTTGATGAATTCGAAGTGGATAATCAATTATCACCAATGGAAGAAGTAGCTTTTATGGAATTTGAAGGTCAGGAATATTCAGAAGAATTCGAATGCCCTGTATGCGGCAAGGATTTTGAGGAGATAGTGTCGGTTTGCCCGGAATGTGGAGCTGAATTCGATGGTGTGGAAGAATAGAAGTGAAACTTTCTCAAATAATACAGGTTCCACTCTCCCAATATACCCAACCCCTGATACAATTTACAGGCAATAACGCTTATATTTCGTATACGAAGTAACGCTCGCAGTTCGAAATGAAATGGAGGTATATCTCCCGTATTTCGTAAATTATTTTATGGGTCTAACGCTCGTATTTCGTATACTCAGTGCACATTCACTGGTTTCTTGATTAAACTCATGCACGTGCATGTAAATTATCTCAAATTATTATCGTTGAGATTCGCAATTTACACACGAACTGCGGGTGATGGGGAATCTAAACCTGAGGGGGTGTTTTGGTACACTGGCCGAAGCCCTTTAATCCTGGTGTTTGGGGGGTTTCTGGGCCCCGCATGGGGTGTGTGTGGTGGTTTTTGTTGGGGGGTTTACGATCTGTGGGTGTTGGGTTGGATTTTCGGCCCCTGTGGGGGGACGGGGGGGGAATGTTAAATGAAAATTAAAAAAGCAGGAGATTAAAAGAACCTGGGTTCTTTGTAAATGTGATAGAAAGATCTTTTGTTACTTTTTTTCGGGGATTAAAAGGGTAAAACCCTTTATGAAAAGACTATTCAATAGTTATATTCATTCAACTATATATATTTAAAAGTTAAAGAAGTCATAATAATATGACAAAATAATGCAATAAAATGGAAACAGTTTTATATCCAGAACCCGATTCGTAATTCAACAAGGAGGGAGGCCCAGGGTATGGTGGAATTAGGAGAGGCGAGGCGCTATTTCAAAAAGTCATGAACTAGGGTAGAGAGGAGTATCGTCTTTTTCTTCGGCTGTTCCTTGGCTGACCTTGAATGATAATGGAGGAATTAAGAATGAGGAAAATGATATCAATAGGAATAGTGTTGGCACTGGTGATCATAGTTTTTGCATCCGTGGCAGTGTTTGGAAATGCGATTGCCCATGAAGATTTGGAATTTGGTCCATCCAAAAAGACCATTGAGGAAGAAAACAGAGGAAGAGACTCCTCATCAACAGTTATACATCTTGTGAGAGATCCTCAGCAAATAGATGGTACAGCTTTTGCGTTTGTAACTTATGTATCAACAGAATCAGGGAGCCAAACGACAAGTGGGGATAACGATGCTGTAGGAAGTATACCTCTTGTGTATATTCTTTTAATTATTGTTGCAATCATTTTTGGAAGTTTTGCATATATAACATTAAGGAAGAGAAGAAATAAAATTGGCAGATCACAAAAGAAAGGTAACAAATTCACCAGAATATTGACAAAAGGGGTCGTGATGGTGCTGATCATTACTATTTTTTCAGTAATGGTGTCGGCTAATGTAAGCGCCGAAGAAGATCCAACACCCCCAGAAGGAATGGTGTCCTATTGGAAATTTGATGATAGTAGTGGAACAACTGCAATAGATTCTGTTGGAGATAATGATGGAACAATCCATGGAGCCACCTGGGCAGGTGGTAAGGTTGATGGCGCTTTGAGTTTTGATGGGGTGGGTGATTATGTTGATTGTGGGAATGATGCAAGTTTGAAGTCATCTACGGAAATAACAGTAGAGATATGGATCAAACCTAATTCTTTTACGGGGATTACAGGATATATTAATAAGCATCGAGCAACATATAATTCAAATCGTTCTTGGACACTAAGAGATGCATCGGATATTTCTCCTGCTTGGGATCGGACGAAGATTTTTATTGGAAGTTATGGTTTTTCAGCGGATGTTAACCTTTATATAAATGGACAGCTCGATACAAACCCATCTACTCGGTCATTAGAAATAGGAAATTGGTATCACTTGTCGGCAACTATTAAATCTACAGATGGAAGTTTGGTAGGAAATAACGATTTTCCTTTGGGAATTGGTTATTTAGAAATGAGTCAATGGAATGCGGATGAACCTCAACATTTTTTCGATGGCCTCATCGACGAAGTAGCAATATATAATCAAGCTTTATCAACAGGAGAAATCTTACAACATTACAATAAAGGACTTCAGGGTTTGGGATACATTGAACCTGACACTATTACACCCACTATTTCTTCAACCGATCCTACCGATGAAGCAATCAATATCCCTGTAAATACTTCCATCAATATTACATTCAACGAAATTATGAATAAGTCTTTAACTCAAAATGCATTTTCGATTAATCCAACTGTTTCAGGTAATTTCAGTTGGGATGGAACAACTATGATCTTTACACCAAACGTTTATCTTAACATTTCTACTGAGTATAATATCACTATTGGAACTGGTGCAATAGATTTAGCGGATAATCCACTTGCTTCAGATTATAATCTTACTTTTACCGTATCTTCAAATCCTATACCCTCTGGAATGGTGTCCTTTTGGGAACTTAATGAGGGAAGTGGAACAAATGCAATAGATTCTGTTGGAGATAATAATGGAACAATCAATGGGGCAAGCTGGGCGGCTGGTAAAGTTGGAGAAGCATTGAGTTTTGATGGTGTGGATGATTATGTTGAAGCATCTCAACTTCCTGATATGACATCTGCATCATTCGAAGCGTGGGTTAAAGTTGACTCTGTTGGTAGTAAACCGACCTTTATCTTTTTCGAAGGAGATCCAACTGGCTTTCA
>CBDVCK010000121.1:0-9785 GCA_965372465.1 uncultured Thermoplasmata archaeon
GTCCTCATTGGGTATTATGGCTGCGGAAAGCACAAGTGCATCGGGTGAGAACGATATGGGAGTATCAAGAACTTGATCCATAACAGTTACCCTAAGGCCCCCATCATCACCCTTTTCTACTACTGGCAGCCTCTCGTCATCATATCTAATGAACCTTACTCCAAGATCAGATGCCTTGGCATAGTAATCCTCTTTGAACCCGTACGTTCTCATATCTTTATACAATACATAAATTTCGGAATCAGGATTAAGTTCCTTCAATTTCAGAGCGTTTTTCACAGCGTGTGTACAGCACACCCTGCTGCAGTAAGGCCGTTCTTCATTGCGGGAACCGACACACTGGATCATAACCACATTCTTAAAGTCAGATTTACCTTCTGCAAGTTTCTTCTCGAACTCATGCTGAGTCAGAACATTGTCATGCTCGCCATAGAGATATTCCTTTGGTTTGTACTCGGATGCTCCTGTTGCCACGATGATTGCACCCACATATACAGTGTTCTCTGAATCATCAGATTGTATATTGACCTTGAAATTACCTATATGACCGTCAACATCCATAACTTCAGATTCCATGTGGATCTGGATTCTATCATTTCCCTTAACCTGCGATATGATCTCATCAAGATGTTCCTGCACATTCTCTCCATCCACTGTAAAATGCAGATTTCGCAGGTTACCTCCCAAAACATTCTCTTTCTCAACAAGATGCACATCATATCCCTGGCAAGCAAGATCAAGTGCTGCTGACATTCCGGATAGGCCTCCGCCCATAACCAAACCAGATTGCACGACTGGGATCTTGGTCTTGTAAAGAGGTGAAAGTAACTTTGCATTGGCAACTGCCATTCGAACAAGGTCCTTGGCTTTTGCTGTGGCTTTTGCAGGATCCTTCTGATGGACCCACGAGCACTGATCCCTTATGTTGGCCATCTCAAAGAGATACCTGTTCAATTCAGCCTCATATAGCGTGCTCTGAAAAAGTGGCTCATGGGTTCTTGGCGAACAGGCAGCCACAACAACCCTGTTGAGATTATGCTCGGCAATTCTCTCCTTTATGGCTCCCTGGGTATCAACTGAGCAAGTGTAAAGGTTATTTTCGGCGTGAATTACATTGGGGAGGGTCTTTGCATATTCAACAACACTGGGAACATCAACAGTATTTCCAATATTTATCCCGCAGTGGCATACGAACACACCAATTCTGGGCTCCTCAAGTGATATGTCCTTTTCAGGTAAAGCCTCATGGGACTGCGGATTTCTCAATCCGGATGCAGAGATCAAAGCAGAGGCCTTTGCCGCTGCTCCCGAAGCCTGGGCCACACTGTCGGGAATATCCTTTGGTTCGGAAAATGCACCGCCAACATAAACTCCAGACCTGCTGCTTGAAAGCGGATCGAATGTGGTTGTCTTGCAGAACCCGTATTCGTTCAATTCGATTCCCAAGGCATCTTTCAGTTTTTCGCTACTTTCCGGCTTTCCGATTCCGTTTGATAGAACAATCATGTCGAAGTTCTCGCGGCCCGGTTCCTTTTTCTCGTCAACGTAATTCACAACCAATTTTCCATCCTTATCCTGGGAAATATCAGCCACACGAGATCGCACGAATTTGATTCCGATGTCCTGGGCTCTCTTATAATAATAATCGAATTCCTTTCCGAAGGCCCGAATATCCATGTGAAAGATAGCTACATCCAAACCCGGGGAATGTTCCTTGGCAATAATGGCTTCCTTGATTGCGTACATGCAGCAGACCGAAGAACAGTAAGGCACTCCGGAGTTCCTATCCCTTGAGCCAACACATTGAATAAAGGCCAAGCTCTTTGGCTCAAAACCATCTGAGATCCTCTTGATATGCCCCAAAAACGGTCCCGATGCCGATAAGATACGCTCGAACTCAAGTGCAGTTATTACATCATCGTACTTGTCATATCCGTACTCCAATCTTGTGTTGGGATCAAGGTCCTCATAACCGGGCATGACAATGACCGAACTTGCCTGAAGTTTGATTTCCTCCTCTTTTTGTGAGAAGTCAACTGCCTTGGGCTCGCATGCTTCAATGCACTGATAGCACCCTGAGCATATTCCGCAGTTCAAGCACCTTTCAGCTTCGGCCTTTGCCTCCTCTTCGGAAAGGCCCAATGCCACTTCCTTGAAATTTCCTTTTCTTTCGGAAGGAGCAAGTTCAGGTTCCCTTATCCTTTCTTTTGTTTCAAAGTTCTCTTGCAGACCAAGATCTTCAAAGGAAACCACATCTTCGATTTCAGGTTCACCTTCGTACTTTTCCCCTCTTAGGAACCCGTCAATTGCAGAGGCCGCTTTTCGTGCTGCCCCCACCGCCGAGACCACTGTAGAAGGACCGGTTTGCACATCACCTGCTGAGAAAATCCCCTCCAAATTTGTGGCAAATGTTTTTTCATCCACTATAATTGTGCCATGCTTTGAAAGGTTCAATCCCAGTTCCTTTGCAAAGTCCGTTTTAGGAACCTGACCAATTGCAGGCATAACGCTGTCAGCATCGATTGTGAATTCGGAGCCTTCGATTGGAACCGGTCTTCGCCTTCCCGACTCATCGGGCTCTCCAAGTTCCATTTTTATGCATTTTAAACCCACTACCTTTCCGTTCTCCCCGAGGATTTCGATTGGCTGGGTAAGGTAATGAATTTCTATTCCCTCTTCCTGGGTTGCCGCGATTTCAGATTTATGAGCTGGCATTTCGGCCATGGTTCTCCTATACAAAATAAAGGCCTCGCTTCCCAATCGAGCTGAAACCCTAACTGAATCTATTGCCACATCCCCTCCGCCAATTACAGCAACACGGTTTCCAATGGAAACTTTCTTACCAAGATTGGCATTCCTTAAAAAATCAACTCCGGTAATCACACCTTCCAGGTCCTCTCCAGGGATAGCAAGTTTCCGGGAACCGTGGGTCCCAACCCCCAAAAAGACAGCTGAATAACCTTCCTCTTTCAGGCTCTCCAGGGTGATGTCCTTTCCAAATTCCTTGTTCAGAATTATCTCAACGCCTTTATTTTTGATATAATCGATCTCGGCATCGAGAATATCCTTTGGTAATCTGTATTCGGGAATACCCACTGCCAACATTCCTCCGGCCACAGGCAGGGCTTCAAATATTGTTGGAGCATGTCCCAACTTGGCAAGATAATATGCAACTGAGAGACCTGCTGGACCTGCTCCTATCACCGCAACCTTCTTATCGCCTGTTCTTTCAAAAGGCACGACCTCGTCTTCCTGATGTGAAAGCTCCCAGTCAGCCATAAAACGTTTTAGGGCGGAAATTGCAATGGGAGAATCCACATTATCCCTGTTGCATGCGTCCTCGCAGGGATGAGGGCACACCCTTCCACAAATTAGGGGCAAAGGATTGTAATTTCTGTGAGATTCTAAAGCCTCCTTGTACTTTCCCTGGGATATTAGGGCGATATAACCCTGGGCGTGAACACCTGCCGGGCATGTTGTCTGGCAAGGTGTTGTCCCCCTTCTTTCTATTGAATACTTGAGAGGAACCGCCTGGGGAAAGGGAATATATGCCGCCTTTCGCTCCCCAAGTCCCTCATCGAATTCACTCTCTTTTACAACAGGACAGGCCTGGGCACAAAGTCCGCAGGCTGTACATTTATCATAATCAATATACCTTGGTCTTTTGGATATCTTGGCCGTAAAATTTCCTTCTTCCCCTGTAAGCTCGGTAAGTTCGGAGTGGGTTAAAATCTCAACATTGGGATGCCTTCCCACAGCTACGAGTTTTGGAGATAGAATGCACATTGAGCAGTCATTTGTGGGAAAGGTTTTATCAAGCTGCGCCATCTTTCCCCCTACAGAAGGCGATTTTTCCACGATATATGTTTTGATTCCCGACTCCGCAAGATCAAGTGCGGCCTGCACTCCTGCAATTCCTCCCCCCAAAACAATGACGTTATTTGTTTTTTCATTCATCTATTCTTCACCTTCAATATTCATTAGCTTCTTGTGCATGGCAGCTGTTGCCTTCTTTGCAGCACCCATTGCGGAGATCACTGTGGCAGCACCAGTTACGATATCTCCCCCTGCCCAAACAAGGTCCTTGGTTGTCTTCCCTGTCTCCTCATCGGCAACAAGGGTTCCCCATTTTGTGGTATCAAGTCCTTCTGTCGTTGAAGGAACCAGTGGATTTGGGCGGTTGCCAATTGCAATAACAACCACATCCACCTCCATTACGAAATTGCTGTCTTCGATTGGAACGGGTCTCCTTCTTCCCGAGTCATCGGGCTCGCCAAGCTCCATCTGGATACATTCCATTGCACTGACCCAGCCTCTTTTATTGGCGATATATTTCACAGGGGCTGTCAGGAACTTGAATACGATGCCTTCCTCCATGGCATTCTCAACCTCTTCTGCTCTTGCTGGAAGCTCTTCTTGGGATCTTCTGTAAACTATGTAAACCTCCTCGGCACCAAGCCTCAAGGCGCATCTTGCAGAATCCATGGCTACATTGCCGCCCCCCACCACGGCCACTCTTTTTCCAACCATGATTGGTGTGTCGAATTTTGGAAATTGGTAGGCTTTCATGAGATTGATCCTTGTGAGAAATTCATTTGCAGAGTAGATACCGTTCAAATTCTCCCCGGGAAGCTTCATGAAGATCGGAAGACCTGCACCTGTTCCCAAGAACACTGCATCATAACCCTCCTCGAATAGCTCGTCCACCAATGCGATCTTGCCAATGACGCTGTCAAGCTCCACCGAAACTCCCAGGGACTTGACGTAATTTACCTCGTTTTGAACAATTCCTTTGGGCAGTCTGAACTCGGGAATGCCGTACATAAGAACACCCCCTGCAACATGAAGAGCCTCGAAAATTGTGACATCATACCCCAGTTTGGCCATATCCGCAGCAACGGTAAGTCCTGCAGGGCCTGAACCCACAACTGCAATCTTTTTTCCTGTGGGGGAAACAGGTTCTGCTTTTAGTATCTCATCCTTATGGGCAAGTTCCCAGTCAGCAACGTACCTCTCAAGGCGCCCAATTGCAACAGGGGCCTTCTTTTTACTCAAAGTGCAAACAACCTCGCACTGGGTCTCCTGGGGACATACCCGTCCGCATATACCTGGTAGGGCATTCTTAGCTTTGAGTGCTCTTACCGCTTCCACCATATTGTCTTCCCGTAGAGCTAAAATGAATTCAGGAATGTCAACTCCAACAGGGCAGCCCACTACGCAGTTTCTCTTCTTGCACTGTATGCACCTGCTTGCTTCCTCAAGTGCCTCCTCGTGTGTGTAACCGAATGCCACCTCATTGAAGTTCTTTCCCCTTTCTTCTGGGGTTTGTTTTGGCATTGAAACCCGATTCAAATTCAACTTTGCCATGTCATTTCCCCTTTTTCGTTATTTAGAAAATCCCTCAAAGGACAAGGCGGCAAGCCTCTCCTCAGGAAGGTACATGCGTTTTCTTTGAGCAAGCTGCTGCCAATCAACCTGATGACCGTCGAACTCAGGTCCGTCCACGCAGGCGAATTTTGTTGTGCCCCCCACATCAGCCCTGCAGCATCCGCACATTCCTGTTCCATCAACCATTATAGTGGAAAGAAGTACCATTGTTGGAATCTCATAGGGTTTGGTGATGTTGGATACTGTTTCCAGCGTGACTTCGGCAACACTCCAGGCAACAACCCTGTCAATTTTCTTCTTTTCCAGAATCTCATCCTTTATGAAATCAAGTCCCTTGTAGCCCTCCGATCCATCGTCGGTTGAAATGTAAACCTCACTGCACACTTCCTTCATCTCGTCTGTGAAGATGAGAAGGTCCTTGTTTCGGGCACCCACAACTCCGATTACCTCGCATCCGGCATCTTTTAAGGCCCTGGCAAGAAAATGAAGTCCCGGGACCATAACACCGCCGCCCACGCATAAGACGGTTCCGAAATTTGCTACCTCGGAAGGCTTCCCCAGAGGACCCACGACATCAAGGATGCCCTCCCCTTCATTGAGATTGCCCAGCTGCTTGCTTGATTTTCCAACCTCGTTGAACGCTATTTTTATTGTCCCTGATTCGGATTTAGCATCGGTTATCGTGATGGGAAACCGCTCTCCCTCCTCATCAACCCTGATAATTACAAACTGTCCTGGCTTGGCCTTTTTGGCAAGTCTTGTAGCTTCTATTTCAATTTGCCAAATCTTTGGACCCAGTTTTCTTTTTGAAACTATCTTGTACATATCCATTCACCTGATTTTGATTATTTTAATTGCGAGCGTATCCTGTCCACAAAGGATTTCAATTTCGAGTTGAAATTCCCGATATCCCGGGGTGATGTCATATGCATCTCGAATTTTTCCAAAAAATTAAGGTTTTTCAGCACGTTTAAAAGTGCTGAGGCATTGGCGTCATAAGTGGCCCTGCCCTCCTTTGATTTGCAGTCGTCCTCTGAGCAGATGAATGCAATGACACCGTCATATCCTTGGGAAAGGGCGCCGAGAACCAGGGTGGGATCCAATCCATTGGCACATGGCACCTCCACGATCTGTATAGAATCCGCTACATCGCATTGTGACATGTCTAGAGCTGAAAATTCCGACCACTGGCAGCAGAATACCAAAACCGAGGGGTCCTTACCCTGGGCCTTGTAATCCTTAAGTTTCTGTGTGGAATCCTTGTACTCAAATCCTCGAAGCTGGATTGCCATATGGGGACATACCAGGGCGCATGCACCGCAGCCGTTGCATTTTTCAAGCAGGATCTTTGGAGTGGCAAGCTCTTCAAGTTCGATTGCATCATAGGGGCATATGAACCCGCACTTATCACAACCCACACATTCTTCTGTAAAGTACACCGCTTTCTGGGGATTTTTAATGACTTGGATTACGCCCTCTTCAAATCCCAATGTCTTCAGTATTTCCCGGGTGCGCATTACATTCTTTTGGGCAACTTCAGAGCCCCTTTCCATTCTGCAGAAGGTTTCATCGCACTGGATAATTACAATGTTTTGGATTCCCTCGTAAAACGCTTTGAGATAGAACTCCACAGGGATTCGACCCACGCATGGGAGGCGGAGGGGGATGAACTTTTCTATGTTCTTCTCCTTCAGAACATCAAGAACCTCGCAGGATTGCGGAGAGGACCCCCTGCACATTATGACCAGGCTCTCGGTTCCTATCCTCTCTTTTTCGGATATGATATGAGAAACCAATGCATCTGTATTGTAGTACTTTATCTCGATATTGTATTCGGGACATACCCCTGCACATATTCCGCACAGCTGGCATTTGGAAACGTCAATTGCGATTTTATTTTCCTCATCATAAGTAATTGCATCAAAAGGACAGGACCTGACACATGTCAGGCACTTTGCGCATCTGATTCTCAGAACTTCGATTGGCAATTCCTCTTGGGGCAGGGGAATTTCTTCACTTCCTAAGGCAGACAATTTTCATCCCTCACAGTATCTATTCAATTACCATATTGGAGTCCCGCACCCATTTCTTATTGACCCAATCCTGCAAGACCCCGATCTGCTCATCTGTCATGTGACGGAACCTCCCCTGGAGCTTCAGGTAATCCTTGATAGGTGTCATCTTTGGTTTTTTGTTGATGGTCACTTTACCGTCTTCCGATTCATAGAGCGTCCACATCCCGCAGTCAACTGCCATCTTGGCAATCTGAATGGTCTTTGCAGTATCGAACCTCCAGCCAGTTGGGCATGGTGCAAATATCTGAAGATACCTAAAGCCTTTAATGTCCCTTGCCTTCTCAAGTTTTCTCAGCATATCAGCAGGATGTCCTATACTTGCAGTTGCAACATATGGCACATCATGGGCGATCATGATCCTGGGAATATCTTTTTTAAATCTCTCCTTTCCTTTTATCTTTTCTCCAACAGGTGTTGTAGTTGTCCAGGCACCGTGGGGAGTTGATCCGCTTCTTTGAATTCCAGTGTTCATGTAAGCCTCATTGTCATAGCAGATGTAGATTATGTCCTCGTTTCTCTCTGCAGCTCCGGACAGGGCCTGAAAACCTATGTCTGCAGTACCACCGTCACCTGCAAAGGCCACAACGTTAACATCAGGTTTTCCTATCTTTTTCAGGCCCCTTTTTATCCCTGCGGCACATGCCGCCGAATTCTCAAAGAGAACGTGAAGGTACGGAACCTTGAATGCATCAAGTGGGTACGTTGCCCCGAAGACCAAAAGACAGTTTGCGGGAAAGTAACATACCGTGTTTTTTCCGAAGATCTTCATTGCAGCGCGTACCATGACAGGACAACCGCATCCGGGACAGGCAGTATGGCCTGCCGTAAATAGCTCCTCATCAGGTAGATCTTTCATTCGAATGGCTATGGTTCCACCCCCCTTGTTCCGATCCAGACAACTTCTTTTTTGGCTGAACCCTCCGATGCTGCTTCCAGGGTCCTATCGAACATGAGTCTCACATCACTTGCCATGACATCCCTTCCTCCCAGACCTGCCAGGAAGTTCAAAACAGGGATATTGTATCCGTAAAGTGCAGAGCGGCAATCGATCCATGAAGGCCCACCAGAGCCAAAGGAAATCGCTCTATCATATACGCCGATTGCCTTGGTTTTCTCAGCAATCTTTCGTATAAGTTCGGTCGGATAGGGTCTGAAGAATCTCAACTTAACAAGACCGACCTTCTTTCCCGCAGCGCGATATTCATCAACAATTGGTCTTGCAGTGGATGTTACAGTTCCCAGGGTTATTAAAATTGCATCTGCATCGTCGGTCTGGTACTCCTCGATCATACCGTGGTAATCCCTTCCGAATGCTTTTGCAAAATCGGCATTCACATCCTCTATTACCTTCCTTGAATTGTGCATGCTTTCGTCGGTCTGGTACCTTATTTCCTGGATGTACTCTGGAGGTGAGAATGAGCCTATTATCATTGGGTCCTCTGGCCACAGCCTTGCATGCTCTGGCTTGTACTTGGGAAGGAACTTGTCCACCATGTCCTGATCAGGGAATTCCACAGGCTCTACTGTATGTGATAGAATAAAGGCATCCAAATTCACCATCATGGGTAAAAGAACTTTTTTGTTCTCTGCAATCTTGTAGGCCTGGATCACCATGTCCAAAACTTCCTGGTTGCTTTCGATATAGCACTGCAGCCAGCCTGTGTCCCTCTGGGGCATTGTATCATTGTGCTCTGCCCATATCCCTATGGGACCTGCAACCGTTCTGTTCACGACAGGCATCACGATTGGCAGATGTGCAGAGCCTGCAATGAATAAGACCTCGTGCATCAAGGCCAATCCTTGAGATGCAGTTGCAGTGAATGTTCTTGCACCTGCAGCCTGGGCAGAGACACAGGCGCTCATTGCCGAGTGCTCACTTTCCACCCTCATGAATTCCGCATCCAAAAGACCGTCGTTTACGAATTCGGAAGCATGCTCCACAATAAATGTCTGGGGTGTTATGGGGTACGCAGCAATGAGATCCACTTTTGAAGCCATGGCACCGTATGCAGCCGCATAATTTCCTGTTACAACTCTTTTTTCAGCCATTTCAATCCCTCACCATTTCAATAGCATCCTTGGGACATTCATTCGCGCATATACCGCAGCCCTTGCAGTAGTCAAAATCGAAGACCATTTCCTCTTTTTTGTCGTAGATACAACCTTCCGGACAAAAGAACCAGCAGAACCTGCACATATTGCATTTCTCTTTTTCGTATACTGGTTTGAAAGTCCGCCAGCTTCCTGTTTTATTATCAATAAAACTGCCTGGGCCAACAAGGCCTGCATCTGTTTTCATGGGTCTTGTGGCGGCGCCCAAGG
>CBDVCK010000122.1:0-9759 GCA_965372465.1 uncultured Thermoplasmata archaeon
TAAATTAAAGGATAGGGGCATCTATGTCAGGGCCGCAAGTCAGAAAGTGGTAGCAGAGGAAGCACCTGATGCCTATAAGAATGTGGATGAGGTGGTAAGGGTTGCTGGTGGTGCAGGAATATCAAAACTCGTTGCCAGGATGAAGCCTTTGGGCGTTGTAAAGGGTTGATATCATATGAATACGGAGGTGTAAGAATACTATTGAACATCCTTCCCATTGGGGCGGTAGACCCGGAAATTCTTGCGATGCTAAAAGATAGATTGTCACACCTACCATTCAAGATATCGATTAAAGAGGAAGTTGAGATTCCTAAAAATTCGTACAATACGCAAAGAGACCAGTATGAAAGTGTGGAATTTCTAAAAATAATACGCAAGCATCCAGGTGACAAAGTACTGGGGATAGTGGATGTTGATCTGTATTCCGGGAATCTAAACTTCGTTTTTGGACAGGGTGAGATGGCAAGAAGGGCAGCAGTTATCTCTCTTTTCAGGCTCAAAGGAGAAAAGGAGCTTTACCACAGCAGGGTTGTAAAGGAGGCCGTGCATGAACTTGGTCATACACTGGGTCTTGATCATTGTGATGATGTATCTTGTGTTATGAAATTTTCGAATTGCTTGGCTGAGACTGATATTAAAGGAGAGGCTTTCTGCGGGGATTGTCAAAAGGAGCTGGAAGAAAAGTTAAGGTTTTTGTAGGGGCGGTCCTTTGGGGATTCTAACCATTGAGTAACTTAAATTTTACAGTAAGAAAATTTCTACGCATATATAATAAAATATGGTTATCCTATTGGCCACAAACAATGATCAATCGAAGGTCGCTCTACCCAATCTCCATGACCAAATTCAAATATTTGGTGTATTATATGGTTATCACCATGAAAGATTTATATTTCAATATAATATATAGAATTGCAGTCATCTATAAAGTGGTTTAGATGGTTAATAATACAGATGAAGTAAAAACAAAGAAGAATGATAAAGGTTCAAAAAAGAAAAAAATAATAGTCTTCTTAATCGTTATTAATATAATACTCGTTGGCCTTGTCGTAGTCTGGTACCTTTACATTCGACCATGGTCTATTCGGGATGTAGCAAAGGCTGCGGGTTTTAAAATTGAGGAGGATATTGAAGAACCAAGCGAACTTAATCCGGGTTATTCCCATGATTTAGCTGGAAAGGATAAGACCATAAGGGGCCGTATTACTAATATTTCTTCATATATGACCACTTTGGGACCACTTACATATTACGAATTGGATGATTTCATATATATTCGTATTATTGAATGGAACTATCTGAAGTATAAAATTGGGGATGAAATCGAAAAGAAGGTTAATTTCGAATGGAGCCAATGGAACGAACAGAAAAACGTATATTCCCCACAACTTGATTATCCTGCAATAGGTATTGCACCGGCCATTGAAGTTGTTATGCGATCAATAAGTTATGTTCAAGGGTTGATATTGATTGCAAATCAAACCTCTTCAGAGGGTCCAGTAAATGTATCTGTGAATTTACCTTGGGATGGAGGTTTCCCTCTTGAGCTTATCAATTGTACATTGAAGGCCGGTACACACAGTTTTGCTATGGAATATATGGATGTTTCTGGTGGATATAAAGATAACCCCACAATAGATTCAATACCCTCCCTTTTTAACGATACAGGCTCAAACGACATCATTTCTTTTTCAGATGCAAACCAAAACAGGTTATTTGATGATGGTGATCACTTCACTTTCAATTTAACCAGGCCCAAAGCCGACAGTGCAATATTAACCTATCTTTTTTCGATAAACGATGGTTTAAGTTATAACGAATATAAACCAGTGTCTGGTGTGTGTTACATAATAATGACTAATAAAGGTGCTTTAAGATATGTATCTACTATTAATGATGGAGGAATAGTATCAACACATTTAACTGCTAAAATACTCAGTGAATATGAAACCAGTGAAGGGATAGGTACTATTATCGAAATAGACAACGTTATTGGAGAAACACCAAACATCTCAGATACACTGGTTTATATTCCAGGAGATTTTATTTTCTTTGAATCTGCATCATTAATCGAGGGCGAGATATTTAATGAAAGTGGAATAACTATATTTTTTTCGGATACCAATGACAATTGGCTACTTGATAACGGGGATCGTTTTACAATTGAAGGATTGGAAAACAACACAAGGCATGAATTATACATATTGTGGCAACTAAATGGAGAACGAATTGCCATACTTGAGTGGATAACAGGAATTGGACCCATTTCCGGAAATTTACCTATAATCGAATACAATGAACCAATATTAATAGAGGCTCTAGATAACAATACATACAGGATAGAAATTAACACAATATATGGAATTCCAGGTTTGAATTTGGTTGATGAGGAGCGTGAAGAATGGTTTATGATCCAAATGGGATTAAATGGCGAAGAGCTGTTTCCCCATTCTAATATAACCCTCAATTTTACTGAAAATATTGGAGGATTCAATATCACATTTGTTGATAACGATAATAATAATTTTATTAATTCCAATGATTACTTCATATGCCAGGTAAATAATCTAGGTGAATACAATCTTACATTAGATTATGTAACCCAGGACAGATGGGATGATGAATATCAGATTATCTTTTCCAGATCCGTTTCCTGGACGGTTTAACCAACCCCAGTCACCCTGACCTCAGAAAGTCCCTCCTTCTCCGAAACATCGAACTTCACATCCAAGAACTGCTCGATAAGCCACATATTGGTTTTTGCGTGATAGGAAAGCTCCCTTGCATAAAAAACACTCTCCCCCTGAGCAAGGGCCATGTAAGGGAGGAACTGGTCCGCGGCATGAACGTCCAGTGTTGCTTTTGAACTCATTTCGGTTATCAATTCTTCGCAGGCTGACCTGCCCACCTTCTCGGCAGGGACCCCTCTTTCACCCAGACAGCTTGCACCTAACACTGTATTTTCGAAATTGCACCAGAGAACGATACCCGCCCCTGCACCATTTGCAGGGTCCTTGCCCTGGGGGTAATGCTCCTCAGATATTTTCACATCCTTATAACCAACCAGCATAAGCAATGCGGTTTGCTTCATTCTTTTAATTATATTGTCTGGTAAGTTGGATACATGAGCGATACCCTTGACAGATTTTATCCTCCCTCGATCTTCGAAAGTCAAAGGAAGGAGTTTCTTTGCAGGTTTCACCCGTGCAATTATTTCTCCCCCTCCCTTTGGGTAGTGCCCACGCCTTTCAATGACAATGGAAACATCAGCACCCATCTTGTGTAAGAGCGGGGCAAAGACGAACCTGAAATAATCAATTGGTGGAGACCATTTCACATCGGTTCCACCCGTTATTGTGAATTCGGTTTCTTCGGAAGCAAACAAGCTCGGTAAAAGGCATGCTTGAAGAACCAGGGTGGTTGCACCTGCTGTGAGGATATCAAAGTGGAATTTTCTCCCTTTGATTTCCGTGGGATGAAATTCCACCTCTTTGGAACCCTTGACTAAGCCCTTTATTTCTGCATTGCAAAGTTCTGCAACGGATTTGATTGAAACAACATGCTGGTAGTTAAGGCCCGGGTTGGGTCGATTTGCTCTTATGTTCGTGATTCGAACCGGTTTTTTTGTAATTGAAGAAAGAGAAATAGCGGTTCTTAGAATCTGGCCTCCCCCTTCACCGTGGGAGCCATCGATTTGTATCATCCCTTGTGAAATGAATTATGGCTTAATGATTTTTTGCTTAAAAAGAACAGGTAGAATCGAATCGTGTAAATCAAGGGTTGCGATAATATTGTGACTTGTAGTAATTGGGTTGTTCCTTGTAATAAACTGGCTGATATGTGGGAACCACAACCACCTCATTACCTGATTGTCGTCTTTTGAGTGCCACCGCTGCAACCAATGCGGTACTTAAAATTGCTATCAATGCAATTGCTAGTAACCACATCATGTCCAGATCCTCTTTTTGAGTTTTATCATCCCCATCACCGGTTTCTGTCGCGGGAATTACATACAAGGTCACTGATGAATCAATACTTCCCCCTCTAGCATAAGATATGGTAATTCCAATGTATTTATCCCCGGCACCGATTTCAGAAGGAACAGTGAATTCATAGGAGTAAACATTATCATCTGCATCTTCGTCTCCATGACTTCCGTCATCATACATCTTTTGATTGGATGAGCCATCTATCGATGAAAGGTCCAATTCTATGGAGGTTATGGCATTTTCAGGATCTTCAACCTTAACTGTGAATAATAATTCTAGTGATTCGCCACTCTCAAACGAGTTGGGGCTAACTCTAGTCTTAACGATGAATGGCGGTATGATCTCGTTGTCCAATGTCACGGTTATTTCGTGGCTTGCTTCATTGCCGCTTGTATCAATTGCCACGATCTTAATCGTATAATCCCCATCAGGATAATGGCCATCTGCGGTATCCCAGATCCAGGAGTAATTCGGATCAGAATCCGTGAATTTCAGCTTGCCACTGATAAAGAACTTTACCCTATCAACGTCGTAATCGTCGCTTGCATCCACCATGATTTGCACTTCGTCTTTTAAGGAATCGCCGTTTTCTGGTGATCTAATTTGAGCTGTGGGGGGTGTCGTATCGGGGGGAGCATCTGTTGTAAAGGTCCTATCGACGATGTCAACTTGGGTATTACCGACCGCGTCCTTGGTCTTCACTCTAAAATGATACGTTGTTGAGGGATCCAGGCCTACCAATTCGAGGCTGTGTCTGGTTACTAAAAGAGATTGAATTTTTACAAAACCATAATCTGTATCAGTTCCGTACTCAACTATACAATCCCCCGGTTCATCGGTTTTCCACTCAATTGTGGCGGTTGTGTCCGTGATATCATCTGCGTTCGGTCCGAATATGATATTGGGTGGTGTATTATCCACTGATATGGTGATGGAGCTCGTGTCTGAGAAAAATCCTTCATCGTCGACCGAGCGGGCGTAAATGGTCCAATCACCATCCGAAATAAACGTGGTATCCCACTCGTATTCCCAATTAACGGTTCCTGTGACATTGGTCCAATCCCCATTGCCTATTCTGATTTGAACAAGCTCCACGGTTCCATCAATGTCTGCTGCCGTACCTGAGATGGTTTGTATATTGTTTACTGTCTCCCCTGAATTCGGGGATTCAATTTCTATCGTGGGTGGAATTGGGGTTGTTACAGTTATTGTTATAGTGGTGTTTGATGTAAAACCGCCATTATCAGTGATTACAAGGGAAATAACATGTTCACCTGAACCTAGTTGCCCAAAAACAATGGCCCCGGTTCCAATGGAACCATCTATATCAGATGTCCAGGTATATTCGGAAATATAACCATCGGGATCGTAGCTTGAGCTTGCATTAAATTCTATTGAATCAGTTGAAGAATAGTTACCTCCATCAATGGGTGAATCGATTATGGCAATGGGCCCAAGGTTGCTGTTTAACCATTTAATCACATTTTCACCAAATTTCCTATTATCTGATGAATCCAGGTTACCGTCATCAAGACAGTTATCATCTGCCAGTGCCACTATTCTCCCGGTTTCATACGTAGATACAGCAACCAGTGGACGGACCATCACAATGTCGTTGTCATATACGATTTCCTGGGCAGGTGGACTTATCTCCAGTACAAGATTTGGGGAAGCCAGGTGAAGCTCCTCTACATCCTCTGTAATCTCATGTTCATTTATATCGGTGAGATCACCACCAATCCCTCTTGGGGTTGTCCAGGTGATTCCGGCATAACCAGTCAAGTCGTCGTATATTGCAGAGTTATCGTCTCCGATAACGAACAGGCCTCCACCGCTTTTAACAAAATCCTCGATTACGGCAAGTTCAGATGGCGTGTAATCAGTGGTTGCTCTGGCAGTGATAAGTATGTTGTACCCGGCAATTGAGCCCGAAGTTATGGTCACATCTAAATGAGTTACTGGGAACTTGAGAGAATAAAGGTGTTCATAGAACGCACCAAGACTTTCATAATTTCCATGTCCTCTGTCAATAAGGACAAATCCTATGGGTGTGAAGAGGTCAACACTGGTTTTCTTTTGATTGTTATCCAGTCGTTCTTCTCCCGAAACAGGTGCAGCCTCTATTGTGATTTCTGAGGTTTTTTCTGTTGTGGGAACCCATGACAGGCTTATGGATTGTGTGTTTCCTGATTGGAGATTTGAAAGTGTCTTGGTATCCACAACAACACCATCCTCGAGAAGGTTTACAACCACGTTGGACTTATCCTGAAAACCGATATTGGAAATCGTGCCGTTGACCACTGTCTCCTGGTTCAATTTGAGGTACCTTGGCAAGTCCTCCATATTTGTAATCGCCATATCAAAATCGCTGGTTTTTACCCCGGATGCAACAAGTGCAAAGGGCTGATCAATCTCTGTGGTGTCAACGTTGCCATCCATTGCAATGTTCTCTGCAATAACCTCGATTGTCCATTCCCCGGAAACGGGGATTTCTATAAACACGTTCTCAACATTATTCACGGTATCTTGAGCTCCACCTGTGGATGACCATTTGGAGGTCTCAAGGCCCACATTTCCATAATAAATTTCACCGTTAGGATCCGTAACCTTCAAATTCAGGTCGTTTATTAAATGTTGTGATGCAGAAGTTGTTCCTGGAACGTCCGTCCATACCAGGGTTATCTTCAACTGATGCATGCCTGTTGGTTGGACATTATAAGATGTGGATTCACCTGTTTCTAAAGATATCGTTTCGTCATCGATTAGATGATTCTCGCCTATAAAATATGTATTGCCCACATCCACAAGACCCCACCCCTGGGCGAATCGATCTCCCTGTGAGAATTCGTAATGGTACGCATCGGCAATCAGGATAGCCTTTACCGTAGCCGCATGAGGCAGGTCGTTCGATGGATTATTACCGAAGTGGTTCTCACGGTACATCTCGTATATCAATCCCACCCCTCCCGCGACGATAGGTGTTGCACCGCTTGTTCCCCCAAAACCTGAAGTGTATCCACCACCTGATGTGGTTGTGTAGATCGAGTCATACGGACCCACGATATCGGGTTTGATTCTACCGTCCGCAGTTGGACCCTTGTTGCCCTGGTTTCCATTATGGAGGTCGTCGGTTCTATCTTGATTATCGTAATGGTTCGGGGCACCAACTGTAATCACATTTTTTGCTGTCCCATCTCTGGTAATAGTCTCATCATTGCCACCATTACCGCTTGCATAAAGCATGGTCACATCAAATTCAAAAATCGCATCATCGTTTTGTTGAGAGACCGAAGTATATGTGCTGTCAGATGAACCTGTAGACCAGCTGTTGCTTTGAAACACACCGTCCCAGTTGCTCACCAGATTTTCGATTGACTGCTTCCTGCCAACTCCCCAGTCACAAAACACGCCTTCTGCTCCCGGCATCATACCCATTGCCCTTGGGGTTTCCCCCTTTGCAAACACGATACCGAATGTTGAAGTTCCGTGGGATTCCTCAGACACGCTTCCATCGGTTGCAATGAGCTGCCCCTCAAACTCGGGGTGGTTCTGGTCGATTCCATTGTCTTTGACCTCTCCCACTATTCCGGTTCCATCGAATCCATATTCGAAAAGCGGGGACTCCGCCCCTGTAAAGACTCTTATATTGTCCATCAAAGACTTGGGAGGTGAGTATTCATCGAGCCACTCAACTTGGGGGATAAATGCCAAATTCACGATTTTCGAAGCATCGATACTTACCCGGATGATGCGGTCCTCCTCACCAAAGATGTACCCTCCCAGGCTTTGTATTTTATCTTTGATAGGGTTTAGATTCTGAGAATCCATTACATTTTCGAAGACCATTAGATTCAATTGGATTTGGCCTTCTTTTGACATAATACTTTCATCAATCTTATATGCAGGATGGTAAATGCCAGTCCATCTGATAAAGGGCAGGCTTTCCATGCTCTTTTTCCCCTCTTTTTCCATATGTATAATGTACGTGTATTGTGGAATGTAGCCGAGAATTTGTGCATTTGAGTTCAAAATCGTCTCAACCCAGTGGGGTTGAATAGGACCTTTGCATTGAACAAGGTAATATTCGTTTTCCTTAGTAAATTTCAGTTCTTGAGCAATGGCAGACTCCTCTTTCATGGGATCGAATCTTGCGGCTTTGAGATTGATAAACAAGGGAGCATCCTGTTGTGTATCTTGTGGCTCCTCCCCACTAACGGAACCAATGGTTCCCAGGCAACTAAGAATAACTAGCAGGGTAATTATAATGGGAACCTTTTTCTTCATAAAGAAAGAACACCTCGAATTGTAGAGGTAATAATTGTCAGGGTGGTATATAAACTTGTTTACAGTAGCTGAAAACCAATATCAGAACTTAAATAAACATTGGATATATTATAGAAATCGGTATTGGTTCGGATGCGAAAGTTAGATAAAGTACGACCACAGTTAAAATAAAAGGAAGTTTGGCATGAAAAATCGAATCTTCACGATAATCATGGTTTGTTTGATGGTTCATTGCATTTTTTTTGTAACCTTTGCTCCCGAATCCGCAAGAGCGGACCCCACACAGGTAGCAGGATTGGCCTTTGACGGTGGAGGAGGGCCCTGGACAAAATCAGGGAGTCCGTATATCGTAATTGGTAGCGTTTCAATACCATTGGGTAAAACACTTACAATCGAACCTGGTGTGGAGGTGAAATTCGACGAGGACAATAGAATTTTCGTGGGAGGGGTACTTATTGCAAAAGGTAGGGAATCGGACAGAATAATATTTACCTCCAATTCTGCAGACCCGCAACCTGGTGACTGGAGCAGGATATTTGTCAATGCCACGGGGGTGGCAGAAATCAATTACTGTGATATCAGTTACAGCGAATACGGGATTTTTCTTTCGGACTCTTCAAATAATGAGATTATCGGCAACAATATTTCGCATAATAGTATCCTCGGGATCGGGATATATGGAGACGGTGCATACTCGAATCATGTTTCGGAAAATAGGATTTTCAACAATGACAAAGGAATTCATGTCTACAATCCCAGCACACCCATAACAAGAAGCTCCTCGGCCCATATTCTATCCCACAATTTCATCTTTAACAATTCAGTGGGAATTTTACTGAGTGTTGTCGATAAAGGCGAGATCAAAGGAGTGAACATATCCTCATCCCGGATATATGAGAATGACATTGGAATCGAATTGAACAGCAATGCAGAGGGGATTACGAACATCACAATATCCAACTGCACAATTGAAGAAAACCGTTTAGGAGTCAGTGGTCTTGGATTGGGGTCCTCATTTTATAAGGTACGGAATTACATCTTCTACAACAACATTACAAACAACACACAGTTCGGTATATCTTTTACTGGTTCACAAAACAACCTCATCCATCACAACAACTTCATTGGAAATGGAATTAGCGCACAGGTTAATGACGATAGTGGTTTGAACTTTTGGAACGATACATACCCCTCTGGAGGAAACTTCTGGTCAGGCTACACGGGTTTTGACAATATGAGCGGGCAAGCCCAGAACCAAAGTGATAGTGACGGGTTTGGTGATACACCATATATTATTGATAATTCGAGTCAGGACAACTATCCCAGAATGGTTCCGGTGAATATCGTTGTGGTACCCCCAGATCATCCCCCTGATTCTAATAACGGTTCCTCAAATTGGTTGCAGATAATTATCGTGGTGGTTATTATCGTAATATTATTTTGTTTAATTGCGGCGGTAATAACTTGGAAGAGAAGAAAATAGAAA
>CBDVCK010000123.1:0-9705 GCA_965372465.1 uncultured Thermoplasmata archaeon
TTTTTTATTTAATTTATTTTTTTTTATAAATCCAATTAAAGTATCATATGAAGGATTTGAAATTGGATAGATCTCTCCATTTTTTAAAATTATATCGATTGAATTGCCAAGAGTTTTATCGAAAGCTTCAGTAACAGCATCTTCGAAAGTTAATGATAGATAAGTATTTACAATAATTGAAATATCCTCCTCAATAAGGCTTAATATAACACCTTTTCGAATAGCCCCAATGCGTTTGTTGATCTTCTCAGGAACAATATCTAGGATTTTACTCTCATCTATTATTTTTTTAATTTTACCATTGAGTCGATTTAAATTATCTTTTGAATTGATGCGGTTATCATGCAGATTTGCCATTGAAAAATATATTTCTGATTCAATATTTTGTTCGTAAAAACCACATCCTAATTTAAAGGATATAAACTCTGTGGAATTAAAATCAGAAAAAATCAATTCATGAATCAATGCAGAAAACATAGGTCCCTTATGAATAGTTCCAAAAATTGTTGAAAAACTTAAGGGGGTTAATAATACGACTCGATCATTATATGTTCGGGAATCAACATAATATGAATTATCTTTTAACTGTTCATTTTCATAAAGTTTGATCTCAGCAAATTCCATTATCCATTTATTAAAAGTTTCTACATTTTCAAATTCAATGGGTTCATTAAAATTTGGCGGATTATCGCTTAGTTTCTTAATGATAACTACAAAACACTCTATTTTTTTAGGTGATGAATTTATTTTAATTTTCCACATATCTACTCCTTTTGGAAGGGATAGAATTCTTCTATAAAGGCCTACAGTATAAATACCCAAATCTTCTATTTTTGCATCTGGGATTTCAGATTCAATTCGTCTACCAATTCGTTTCATACCTCTCTTCAAATTCAATAAAGTGGATTTTATATAATTCGTATAATACTCACCAGCCTCGTCGAATAATTCAATGATTTCCTTATAGTAAATATCATTAGGATTGGGCATATTCCTCACACGTCCTTTGTAATAGAAACATGTTCTCTATTATCGAATAGTTTAAAATGTATATATAAATAACTAAACACCCCTCAAACCCCCGCATCGGAAGTTATTTATTTTCAAATGATATTGGCTTGTGTGATGATCAGAAAGATAGTCGCAGTTTGGGTTAGCCTTGCAATGCTGTTTGGGTTTGTGGTGATTGTGGATGTTATTACAGATATCACACCTCCAGTGAAGGCTGCCTTAATCACTGTGGATGATAGTGGAGGGGAAGATTACCTGACCATTCAGGAAGGTATCGATGCGGCTAATCCAGGGGATACAGTTTTTGTTTACAATGGGACTTATTACGAGAATGTGGTAGTGGATAAGACAATAAATCTAACTGGAGAGGATGGGGATACTACGATCATTGATGGGGGAGGGGTTGGGGATGTTGTGAATATTACAGTCGATTGGGTGAACATCACAGGATTTAGTATTACCAATAGTGGAAATACTGGATGGCCTGATTTTGATTCAGGAATAGAACTGGTGAACATTCAGAACTGTCGTATAGAAAGCAACAATGTCTCATTGAACAATGTCTATGGCATCCGTCTTTGGTCATCATCGAACAACACCATTGTGGACAACAATGTCTCATTGAACAATGGCAATGGCATCTATCTTGGGTGGTCATCGAACAGCAACACCATAGTGGGTAACAATGTCTCATTGAACAATAATGATGGCATCTATCTTGCGTCATCATCGAACAACACCATAGCGGACAACAATATCTTATCGAACAATTGGGACGGCATCTATCTTACGTCATCATCGGACAACACCATAGTGGGTAACGATGTCTCGAACAATGATGATGGCATCCGTCTTACGTTATGGTCGTGGTACAATACGATAGTGGGCAATAATGTCTCCTCGAACAATGCGAATGGCATCTGGATTACATCATCATCAAACACTATCACGGGCAACAATTTCTCGAACAACAACTGGGGTATCCATCTTTCGTCATCATGTAGTAACAACATCATAGCAGGCAATAATGTCTCATTGAACAATAACCATGGTATCTATGTTGATTCATCATCGAGCAACAACATCACAAGTAACAATGTCTCATTGAACAACAACTGGGGCATCTATCTTTCGTCATCATCGAGCTACAACAATATAGCGGACAACAATGTCTTTTCGAACAATTTTCATGGCATCGTTCTTTCGTCATCATCGAACAACACGATTGCGGACAACAATGTAACGAACAATAGGGACGGCATCCGTTTTTCGTCATCATGTAGCAATAACAACATAATAAACAACAATGTCTCATTGAACACTTGGGAAGGCATTTACATAGAATCATCATCGAACAACAACATCAAGAACAATACTATTTCGAATAATGGATTTCCGAACAATTTGCATGGCATCTATCTTGACGGGGCATCTCACAACATCCTTTCAGGTAACGATATTTATTCAAACAGCTTTTATGGCATTCATCTTGTAGGTTCGCCATACAACATTATTAAAGGAAACAATATGTCCTCGAATTTACAATGTGCCCTTGATCTTGATGGTTCGTCGAACAACAACATAACAAACAACAATATCTCGAACAATCAGGGAGGCATCTTTCTAAGGGATTCCTCAAACTTCAATGTGGTAAAAGGAAACAATGTATCGAACGTTTCGGGTCAGAGCATCATTATTTCCTCATCGGGCAATAATATCATAACAGACAACAATGTTTCTTCAAATAATGATGATGGATTCTACCTTGTTTTTTCAGATAATAACACAATAATAAACAACAAAGTATGTTCGAATCAAGAGTATGGCATTATCGTTTCGGCTTCATATAACAACCGAATAATAGGCAACAATTTTTCATCGAACAATAATTACGGAATCTACCTTACCTCGTCATCAAACAACATTGTAACAAGCAACATTGTCACGAACAATACGCGTGGCATCTTTCTTATCACATCATCTAACAACATAATAACAAACAATATGGTGCAATCGAACGATGAAGATGGCATTTTTCTTGCAGATGCATCAAACAACCTCGTAAAAAGTAACAATGTTTCTTATAATAACGGCTGTGGCTTCTGGATTACATCAGGACTTTCACCATCAGGCAACAACGTAATAAAAGATAACAATATATCTTTGAACAACGAAGATGGGATATATGTTACGACATCGTCATATAATACCAATAATATTATAACAAACAATAATGTAATATTAAACAATTGGTCAGGTATCTATTTTTCCACGTCATCACACAACAGCACCATAACAGCAAACAATGTTATCCTTAACAATTGGTATGGCATTTATATTCAAGATTCATCTAATAACAGTATAATGGGTAATAATGTTTCATCAAACAATCTATATGGCATCTACCTAACGTTCTCTTCAAACAACAGTGTGATTGGTAATATTGTATCAGACAACTGGTACGGCATCAATATAACCAACTCATATAACAATAGCATATATCACAATAACATTATCGATAACATTGATCAAGCATTCGACGATACGAACAATGGAAATCAATGGGATAACGGCTACCCTTCAGGAGGAAATTATTGGAGTGATCTGCCATCACCAACTGATTTGTTTTCAGGATCTTTGCAAAATATACCCGGATTTGATGGAATAAACGACTCCGCATACATCATCGACTCAGACTCCCAAGACGGCTATCCTTTGATGAAGCCTGCAATGTATGTTACATTTCTTGAAGAGGGTTGGAACCTTATTTCCCTGCCTTGGATTCAACCAGATGCGAACCTGGGCACTGTTCTAAGCTCTATAATAGGCTCCTACGATGCAGTCCAGTGGTATAATACAAGCGATACCGCTGACCACTGGAAGCACAATAATACTTCAAAACCTTATTATTTAAACGATTTAGATAGTATTACCCATACTATGGGATTCTGGATTCATATCACAAAACCTAGTGGTATATTATTTGAATACTCAGGGATACCACTTACCGAAAATCAGAACATTTCTCTCTATCCAGGCTGGAACATGGTGGGCTATCCTTCCCTGTCAAATAGGAACAGGACCGCAGCCATGAACAACATTGACTTTAACCAGGATGTCGATGCAGTCTGGACCTTCAACGCAGCAACCCAGACATGGAAGGAGATCGGTCCAACAGACTATTTCGAGCTTGGCAGGGGCTACTGGATTCATTCAAAGGTTACGAAAGTGTGGGATGTTCCTTTGTAATCAAAAATCAAAACCTATTTATCCAGCCAGACTCATTCCTTTTATTAATGCTCAGAAAGATAGTCGCGGTTTGGGTTAGCCTTACGATGCTGTTCGGGTTTGTGGTGATTGTGGATGTAATCACAGATTATACACCCCAGGTTAAGGCTACCACGCTTTATGTAAATACTACTGGCAGTGGCGGGGCTTATACGAGCATCCAGGATGCGATAAATGCGAGTTCGGATGGCGATACGGTATTTGTTTATAATGGGACATATAATGAAATAGTGACCGTGAATAAATGCATTAACTTGATTGGACAAAATAAAAATAATACTATAATTGATGGCGAAAACAGAATGGTTGATGTTGTTACAATTACTGAAGATTGGGTAAATGTCACAGGATTAACGATAACTGGGGCTATTGGAGGTAATACATTTTCGGGTATAAAACTTGAAAATGTGCATAATGCTAAAATTTTTAATGTCAATGCATCTGATAATGGAAAAGGGATATTTCTTTTACAATCATCTTATACCAACATAACAAACAATATTATTTCAAAAAACTTTATTGGTGTCCAATTGGAATATTCTTCAGAAGACAATATTATTAGAAATAATATAATGAATAATGTATATGGGATTCAAGTTCTATATTCATCAAACATCAACATAACAAATAATAATTTTATAAATGATGGCATTTCAATTAAGGGAAATCATTTGAATCATTATTACACACATACTATACCAGATAATAACTTAATAAATGGTAAATCTTTGTATTATTATAAAGATTGCGTCAACAAATATATTGATGGTACATCTATTGGACAAATCATTCTCGTAAATTGCAGCGCTTTCAATATTATAAATGTGTCAATTAATAATACCGATATGGGAATTATTATTGCATATTCTATGAATGTTAGCATAACAAACAGCAATATAATAAAGAATGATAATGCTATCACAATCTCATTTTCTCAAAGTGTAACCATTAACAATAATAGTTTGTCAATGAATCGGATTTATGGTATCTTTATTTATAAAAACTCAAATGATAATTTAATCACAAATAATAACGCATCATCAAATCGGCACGGAATAATGATGGGTATCAATTGTTCAACCAACAATGTATCGAACAACATTTTCATAGATAACTTTTATACAGGTATAAGTATTGGAGGGTTATGTCTTTTTAATAATATTACAAACAACACTGTGAATAATAATGGAGATGGTATTCTTTTAGGACCTCATTCAGAAAGAAATATTATAGCAAATAATGAGATCTTTTCGAATGACAATCGCGGTATTAATTTTGAATTGGCATATAAGAATATCATTACAAGAAATAATATAAAAAACAATTCGGAAGGTATCAATTTGAGCCATTCATCCGATGCTAATTATATCTTTGGTAATTCTATAACCTCTAACAATAAATATGGTCTCTTTCTTTATGAATCTTCTAATAATAGTATTTATCATAACAACTTTCAAGATAATAAATACCAAGCATATGATTCCCGAGATAACAATTATTGGGATGATGGATATCCTTCTGGAGGAAATTATTGGTCAGATTATATTGGTGTTGACAATAATAAAGGACCTAATCAGGATATCCCAGGAAGCGATGGTATAGGGGATACTCCATATATCATAGATGCAGATTCTCAAGATAACTATCCATTAATGGAGCCTTTTGCAAACAGAACCTTTGATAACTACACTGTCTTAAAACAAGGTTGGAACCAGATTTCGATTCCCCTTATACAGGAGGAACAGAATCTCACTAAAGTCCTCGAGATGATTGATGGTTATTACGATGCGGTTCAATGGTTTGATAATACAGTTCCTACCGATTCCTGGAAGCACTACAAGTTTGGCAAACCTTATGGAAACGACCTATTCAAGCTAAACGAAACATTGGGCTTCTGGATTCACATTACCAATCCGGGAGACACGATTTTCTTATACAATGGCACACAACCTACGGTTAACCAATCCATCACCATCCATCCAGGCTGGAACATGGTGGGCTATCCTTCCCTGTCAAATAGGAACAGAACCGAAGCCTTGAACAACATCATCTTTGACCAGGATGTCGATGCCATCTGGACCTTCAATGCCGCAACCCAGACATGGCAAGAAATCAGCCCAACAGACGATTTTGAGCTTGGAAGAGGCTACTGGATACATTCCAAGGTCACGAAAGTGTGGGATGTTTCACTATAATATTCGAGCCAGGTACAAAAAATATGAAGGAAAATTTCGTCGATATTTTGCCACTTCTTGATGAAATAAGGGGGCTTATGTCCTTCACCCGACACTTCTGTTGCCAAAAATCGACTATGAAAAAAGGCTTTTTTGATAATTGCAGAAAATCAATTCTAAGGCATTTTAAGGCGATCAATTAGAGGCAATGATTACTCTATTCATCAATGCAGAGGATTGAAATACTGTTGATCGTAGGCCATGTTTTATTTCAATTTGAACATGTCACTCCTAAGATGTTGTGTATATTTGCTTATCCAGAAGGGCATTATAGGGCTTCTCATATAATTTGGGAGTTTACAGGAGAATTGACAAGCAGTCAACCGATTGTCACAGCTAAATGAAACCCTATCCCTTCCACTCGGCACGCTTTTTTGAGCAGGGTATTGTCTCTAATTAAGATAATTGATATGCGATGGAGCAATAGTTCATAAGAAAAACTTAATTATTTCACATTTTACAGAAAGTCTTATATGATTTAAAAAGAATGTAAGTTTGGATTGTGCATAATATTGGAGGGGGCGTATACATACGAATAATAGCACCTGGCGAAGAGAAAAGAGGTTTAAATCGCTAAAACACTCATCCATTGTAGTGAGTGTGCTTTTTATTATTTCAATTACGATGTTGATTGTTCCTGATGAAAATCTGATACCAACTTCCAGTGGTGCCACAATTTATGTTCCCACTGATTATCCTACGATACAGGATGGGATCAATGCTGCAAATGATGGGGATACAGTCTTTGTCTACAGCGGGATATATCATGAAATGGTGGTGATTAAAAAGACAATAAATTTAACTGGAGAGAACAGGGAAACGACTATTATTGTTGGTGGATTCGGAGAGATTATTAGGATTGAGGCTAATTGGGTGAATATTTCCGGTTTTACTACTAATTACGGAAATATTGGTATATATCTTAACCATTCCTTAAATTGTAATATCAGTGATTGCACGATCTCGGATGTTAATCCCATGGAGGATACCGGGGCGATTCATCTGTACTTCTCAGACTATAACACAATCACTAACTGCACTCTATTAAATAATGGTGTACATGGAATATATATCGATTTATCATCTAATCATAATATCATCACTAACTGCAATGTGTCAGGGAGTGATCATACTGGTATTTATGTCTGGAGAAGTAATAATATTACTATTGCACATTGCAATACATTGTCGAATGGCTATATTGGTATCCGGCTAAGCGGTTCCCCCGATTGTAGAATTATTGATACCAATGCATCATCAAACAATTTTTTTGGCATAGGTCTCGACGGCGGGTCAATTAGAAATATTATTACCCATTGTAAATTTTATTACAATGGTGTAAATGGTTTAGAAATATCGGGAGATGATTTCAATCTAATCGAGCACTGCGATATTTCATATAACGATTTTGGTATTCAAGCCTACTTTGCAAGTGATAATATAATAGAAAATTGTAATATATTATCAAACGAATATGGTGTTGGTAGTTATAGTTATTCAAACAATAAGTTCATCAATTCTACCATTCTGCATTCAACTTATCAAGATTTTTATCTTGATAAAGTTTCTCATGTAACTACACTAAATACAACCTTTAACAAAACAAAGGTATTTTACAATGACCCCTCATCAAATCTTACCGTAAAATGGTTTATGCATGTGAAGGTTATTGATTTTTCAGGTAATCCAATAAGGGATGCAGAAGTTAATGTAAAAAACGTAATAGGTCACGAAATTGCTCTTAGACGCACGGATATGGATGGTTGGACCAGATGGATTGTTTGTACTGAATATGTTGGTGTGGATCTAAACGATGATGGTGATGATTCCGATTTAGGTGAGCGAGTATATAATACGCCCCATAATGTAACTGCTACAAAGAATGGTACAACGGGTTATGCATCACCTGAGCCTTATATGAATAAAAGTAAAACCGTCACAATTATTCTCTACAACGGCACATCAATGGATTTAGAACCAGGTTGGAATTTAGTATCCCTACCCAGAATCCAATCAGACACAAACCTACCAACCGTCCTCCAATCCATCAAAGGGCAATATGATGCAGTCCAGTGGTATAATGTAACAGATAGCAACGACCCCTGGAAGCACAATCATATCTTAAAGCCATCAAATCTGAATGATTTGAGTAAAATCAATCATACAATAGGATTATGGGTACATATTACCGACCCTGGAGGAACTACATTTGTAGTGTTTGGAGATATATTAACATCTGATATGCACATACCACTATACCCAGGATGGAATCTTGTTGGATTCCCCTCTAGAACCAATAAAACCCGTGATATTGCTTTAGGAACCTTAAATTTCGGTAGTGATGTTGATTCTATTTGGACTTTTAACTCAACATCTCAAAAATGGGTAGAATTAGATGATTCAATGGATTATTTTGAGGTTGGAAAGGGATATTGGATTCACTCAAAGGTAACCAAAACATGGATTGTTCCACACTAAATTATGAGCCAGGTACAAAAATAAAAAAATATGAAGGAAAACTTCGACGATATTTTGCCGCTTCTTGATGAAATAAGGGGGCTTATGTCCTTGACTCAATCATTAATCCTATTGCAAAAGCTAAATTTCATTCTTATCTTCTAAAAATCAGCAACTCATCCATTCAAACCTCCATCTCCCCCTCATACTTATCTTGAATATCCAGCCCATCCAGTATTCCCTGAACCTCTTTGGCCATCTGCGCATTCTCCGAATCGATATCCTGAAGCTGTATCATCAGAAGGTAATCATCCTTTTCGAATTTCTAGAATAGTAAAAGATAAAACAGACCTTGATTTAATCATGGGACACCACAATGAAGATTAATGCATAAAAGGAATAAAATATACAAAAACTTTAAATACTTTTAGTAATATTAGTTCATAATAGTATGAATGCGAAATCCAGTTTGTTTGCAGTGGTATCCATTAAACCACAAGGGATTAGAGAATTGATCCGTAGATTACCCTATTCCCAACATTCGATTTACCACGCTGTCTCAGAACTAAAAAAAGAGAGGTTGATTGTAAAAACCCGAAGAGGACACGGATGGGTAATTGATGTTGCAGATGGCTATCATCCTCAGAAAATGAGGGAAATCTATATCCAGGCGTTAAGCCACGGCGTGGATCCACAGATTTTACTGCGCAGGAAC
>CBDVCK010000124.1:0-9691 GCA_965372465.1 uncultured Thermoplasmata archaeon
CCGGAACTGCCCAGAGCTATACTGGCCATGAGCCAGCAGCCATGAGGGCAGGATCAAACGATTTCGATCCGTATAAACAGACCAAATCCAGAATCGAACAGCTCAGAACAATCGGGCATTCCACAGATAAGGTGGACCTCATCATCATGGGTGGGACATTCACTGCAAGAGAGAAAGACTACCAGAAATGGTTCGTGAAAAGATGCTTTGACGCCCTGAATGAGACCGAAGCCGTGGGAATTACGGACGCTCATACACTAAACGAATTTGCTCCTTCAAGATGTATCGGTTTGACCGTAGAAACAAGGCCTGACTGGTGTAAAGAAGAACATATAAACGATATGCTGGGACTTGGTACAACCAGGGTGGAGCTCGGGGTTCAAACCATTTATGATGACATACTGAAAGGAGTTGAAAGGGGACATTCGGTTAAGGATTCAAAAGAAGCTACAAGACTTGCTAAAGATGCAGGCCTGAAGGTATGCTACCACATGATGCCGGGCCTCCCAGATTCGGATTTTGATAAGGATTTGGCAGCATTCAAAACCATCTTTGAGGACCCGGATTTCAAACCTGACATGCTGAAAATCTATCCTTGCCTGGTGGTAGAAGGGACAAAACTCTATGAAATGTGGAAGGACGGCCACTACAAACCCTATAATACAGAAGAAAACGCAGAATTGATAGCCGAAATCAAGGGTTTGCTACCGGATTGGGTGCGTATTCAGCGTATTCAAAGGGATATCCCTGTAAAACTCATATCAGACGGTGTGGACAAGAGCAATCTTCGGCAGATAGTCCAGGAAAAGCTCAAGGAAAGGGGGGAATCGTGCCGCTGTATCAGGTGCAGAGAGATAGGGCTCAGGACCCTAAAAGGCTATGAGCCCGATATTGAGTCAATCTTACTGAAACACACCGAATATCAGGCATCAGAAGGGAAGGAACACTTCCTCAGTTTTGAGGACTCAAATGACATAATAATCGCTTATGCCCGCCTAAGACAACCCTCGAATCAGGCTCATAGGAAGGAAATAAATGAGAAAAAGTGCATGATTCTTAGGGAACTTAAGGTCGCAGGGGAGATTGTACCCCTAGGTAAGGTAAATAACAAATTATGGCAGCATCAGGGATACGGCCAGAGATTACTTGCAGAATGCGAAAAAATTTCAAAGGATAATAGAGTGGAAAAAATACAGGTCACAAGCGGAGTTGGGGTCAGAGAATACTATAGAAAGTTCGGATACGAAAGAGATGGCCCCTATATGGCGAAATCCATCAAATAAAACAGATTTCCATTGACATGTTGCCTCAAATCCGACATGTCAATTACATGTCAAAACAACTAATATATATCCTGCATGCGTAAATAGCCTAAATAGGAGATGTTTGCCATGAAAACAAGATTGCTTGCGGTTATTGTGGTTGTGTCAATGGTTTTGGGTGGAATTTTGGGGGTTTATGCCCTTTTATACGATGTAAACGAATCGGACAGCAATCCTAATTTGGACCAATGGGATGTGAGTTACAGCAACCTGCAGAGATTCAATTCCTATGAGGAAATAGAGGATTTTATTGCCAGCAATGCAGAACTATCTCAAAGTTACTACTATTACAATCCATATTCCAATATTTCTGGTTTTAAATACTACGGAGGGGTATTTGGAGGCGAAGTATTTGCACGGGATGCGGATGCTGATGGCCTTGAGGATTCTTCCGGTGGAGATGATTATTCCCAAACAAACTTGCAGGAGGAGGGCGTGGACGAGGGCGATATCGTAAAAAATGACGGGAAATACACCTATATCGTCTCCCGCAATAGATCCAAGGTGTTCATAATCGAGGTCTTTCCACCAGATGGGATGGAGATACTCTCCGAAATCGAAGTGGACTTTGCAATCAGGGAAATCTATCTGAATGATGATAAACTTGTGGTTTGCGGGATGAACAGGCCCAATTATGAACATGAATGGTACTTTTGGCCCGGATATTATTATGATAATCTAGAGAGCGTAATCACTGTATATGACATTCAGGATAAGGAAAATCCAGAGATATACAGAACAGTGGAGATAAATGGTAATTATATAAGCTCAAGGATGATCGGTGATTATTTCTATCTGGTCGTAACCCAGTATTCAAATGAGATAGAGAATGAATCTGAGTTACCGGTTCGGGCAAATGAGGTCTATTATGCAGATGAATATGACTACTCCTATACTTTCACAACCATCATGTCAGTGAATGTGCAGAATGCTGGGCAAGAACCCAATAAACAGACGGTATTGATGGGGACCTCGACCCACATATATGTCTCAATAAACAATATCTACCTGACCTATCTGAAAAGGATGAGCTGGGTCGAAAAGATGGAAAAAAGAGTGGATCAGGTGATATGCCCTGTTCTTCCCAATAATACCTCATTTACCATACAGCAGATACAGGATTCGGACCTCACAAGAAGCGAGAAGTTAAGGGAAATCGATGGTGTAGTGGGCCAATATACTGATACCCTTTCAGAAGAGGAGAAAAATGCGCTTTCCGAGGATATAGAGGAAAGAGAGGATGCATTTGAACAGAATATACAAAGTGAAATCGAAAAAACCATGATCCATAGAATCCACGTCAAACGGGGCAATGTACAATACCAGGCAAGTGGTGGAGTTCCGGGCCATGTCCTAAACAGGTTTTCCATGAGCGAGTATCGGGAGTACTTCAGGATAGCCACAACCACTGGTCAACTGTGGAGATCTGCTGATAGCAGCGCCAAGAATCATGTATTCGTTCTGGGAATGGATCTTGAAATTGTGGGAGGAGTGACAGACATCGCCCCGGGAGAGAGTATTTACTCGGCAAGGTTCATGGGGGACAGAGGGTACCTCGTTACCTTCAAAAAGGTGGACCCGTTCTTCGTAATCGACCTATCAAATCCCCAGGACCCAGAGATATTGGGTGAGCTTAAAATCCCGGGATATTCGAACTACCTGCACCCATACGATGAAAACCATGTTATAGGAATCGGAAAAGATGCTGTTGACATGGGAGATTTCGCTTGGTATCAGGGTGTGAAGGTATCCTTATTCGATGTCAGCGATGTCAACAATCCCATTGAAAAATCGCAGTTAATAATAGGGGATAGGGGAACCGACTCACTGGCCCTAAGCGATCCTCACGCATTCCTGTTCTCAAGGAACAAAAATCTCCTTGTCATACCCGTTAGGCTTGCCGAAATCGATGAATCGCAGTACCCGGGTGGCGCTCCACCGCAAACCCATGGTGAGATCACCTGGACAGGGGCTTATGTGCTCCATATTTCCGCCGAGAATGGAATCTTTGAGGAAGGTAGAATCACCCATGACGAGGACGGGAGTGGGAATTCAAATTACTGGTACTACAATTCACCATATCTTGTGAAAAGATCCTTTTACATCGAGGATGTACTCTATACTGTTTCAGACGGTATGATAAAAGCCAACAGTTTGGACGACCTGGATGAGATCAATTCCCTTGAATTGAGGGAATAGACTAAACAACCACCTTCCCATCCGAAATTACGACCCTCTTACTTCCATCTTCATACTCCATCTCAAATGTTGGATTGTAGAATAAAAAGTCCCTATGGGTCCTTGAGTCGTTTTGACCTCCAGGCATGCTTTCATTGTTACCAAAGGCAATGTGGGCAGTTCCTCCGGCTTTTTCATCCTCGAGCAGATTGCCGGTGAGCCTCGCCTTGGGATTCAGGCCTATTCCGAGCTCCCCTATAACGCAGGCATTGATATCCAATGAAGTAAGCTCCTTGCATCTGGCAACAAGGGCGTTATCTTCGGATTCAAGGGATGTGATTCTACCTTTTTGTACATAGATCTTCAAAGGTTTGCTCACATCACCCAGATCACCAATGGATCCATTTACGAAGATCACACCATTAGCTCCATCCTCGATTGGAGCGCACCATACCTCCCCAGCGGGAAGGTTGCCTATATTACCGGGCTCGATCCAGGCATCTGATTCGAACTCCCTGCCTTTGATATTTAACGTGATGTCTGTTCCTTCTTTGGTTGTTATTCGTACCTTTGATGCGGATTTGAAGGCCGAAAGAAGGTGCTTGGCGATCCTTGAAACCTCTTCGTAATCAGCAGTCATTGGACCCTGTATCATCATATTCTCAGTTATACCTGGAGCATGTCCCACCCTGGCACCAATGGATTGTTGAAGATGGGTTAGTTTGATCCTAAAGGGGGTCTCCTCGGCATGGGCGGAGAAAGCATTCACAAAGACCTGGAATTCGCCTATAAGTGGATTTAAATCCTTTGGTATCTCCCCCAAAGGCCTTGCATTTTCGGGTAAGTAATATGATGATACCTTAGCACCTAGTTTCCTGGCTCCGCTTTCAAAAGCCTTTCCAATGGCCTCTTTGCTCTTGTCAGTAATAACCAAAATATTGTCTGTTTCATTCACTGATAATACGAATTTCAGTGCGTTTTCGGCACCTGTTATCATCTTTCTTATCTGATCGGTCTCTTTACTTGTCATAACTCCTGCAACCCCAGTCCATCCCCAAGCTGTTTTTTCATCTCCTCTTCGAGTGTGAGTTCCTCTTCCCATTGTCTTAGAGATTCCAAAAGTTCCTTAAGCTGTCTCAAGCAGTCGATGCATATCCATTTGTTGCCAAGGTTCTTTACCGGCTTCTTTTTGTAGCATATGGTCTCGCAAAATGAGCAATAATGCATCTCACTTGTTCGTCTTTCAGTGTAAAGCTCCATCTTCTTGCCTTCAACAATACTTTCCAGTATCATCCTCTTCTTTTCTTGCTTATTATTATTTGAGCCTTCCAGAATAACACGTCCTTGTAATAAATCAACAGGCCGGATATAATAATTCGAATATTTAAAATTTTCACGAATCCCTGTATTTAACGCATAAATTGAGGATTTAACCGAAATTATCCGCTGAAATAATTCCAAGTTACAATCGATGCTTAAACGTAATTGCTGCAGGCATAACAGTAATAGCGCTTGTACTGTTCCACATAAGTGGCTTCTTTTCCGCATGATGGACAGGCATGTTCTGAGGATTTCTTCCCGGTAGGCACCACATACTCGCTGCAGGTGTAGCAGTAATATTTCTTGTACTGTTCAACATAATTTGGCTCTCCGCCGCAATTGGGGCATACCTTGCCCTGAGCTTCGGCCTTTGGCTTTTCAGGTTCTGTCTTTTTCTCCTCCTTTTTCTCCACAGGCACCACATACTCACTGCATGTGTAGCAGTAATATTTCTTGTACTGCTCAACATAATTTGGCTCGCCGCCGCAAGTGGGGCATACCTTGCCCTGAGCTTCGGCCTTTGACTTTTCAGGTTCTGTCTTTTTCTCCTCCTTTTTCTCCACAGGCACTACATACTCGCTGCAGGTATAGCAGTAATATTTCTTGTACTGCTCAACATAATTTGGCTCTCCACCGCATTTGGGGCATACCTTGCCTCCTTCCTCGATTTTACCTTCTGCCACAGATTCTGTCTTTCTCTCTTCTACCTTCTTCACTTCTGGCTCCACATACTCGCTGCATGTATAACAGTAATATCTCTTATATTGTTCCACATAATTTGGCTCGCCGCCGCAATTGGGGCATACCTTGACTCCTTCCTCGATTTTGGCTTCTGCCACAGGTTCGGGTTTCTCTTCCACCTTCTTCATCTCAGGCTCTTCTACCTTCTTCATCTCCGGCTCCACATATTCGCTGCAGGTATAACAGTAATATCTCTTGTACTGCTCAACATAATTTGGCTCGCCGCCGCATTTGGGGCATACCTTTATGCCTTCTTCAATCTCGACTTCTTCTTTTGGTTCAACTTTCTCCTCCACCTCTTCCGGCAATTCCTCGAAAGTTTCAGTTGGTTCAGTTTCGTTTACAACCTCAAGCTCAGCTGTTTGTGACACTTCCCCTTTCATTTTCTCTTGCAGGCTCAATGCCCTCTGAATCTGTTCATCTCTTGCGGCATTTGCTGAAGAGATGGCGGAATCGATATTTTCAATGGCTGACGAGTAGTCCTCAGAATCAAAAGCACCTCTTGCTGCTTCAAGGTATTCCTCGGCCTCGGAAACCGGGGCATGCAGGAACCTTGCATCCTCAATCAGTTTATCGGCTCGTGTGATCATCTCAGAAATATCCTTTATTCTGTTTTCCTTTGCTGATCTTACAAGGGTTTCGGCTTCGGTAACACAATCAAGGGAAGCTGCCAAGGATTCGGCATTGAAATTCTTCCTTGCTTCTTCCAATTTCTGCTCAGCATCAGTAACTTGTGCTCCCATGCCCCTTGCTTCCTCTATTAGTGACTGAATGATTTCAATGAGTTCCGAGATTTTATTAGAATGTTCTTTCGCAAGTTCGGATACTGCTTCCTTTAAACGAACAACGATATTCCCTGCTGAATCGAATTCCTTTTCAGCATAGGATTTTTTCGCATCCTCGAGAATTTCCTTAAGAGATGAAGAATCAATATCCATCCCTTGAAGATTGGATATCATACTCTCTGAGGATCGAATTGCAAAGGAGAGTCCTTTTTCGTAAAATGCAGCCAAAGCCTTTGCACCAACCTCTATTGCCTCTGTGGCTTTATCGATGGTCGCAACATAATCGCCGTTGTCAAATATGGATTTTGTCTCCCTTAAAAGCTTTTCAGCCTCACCAAATTTCCCAGAAATATCATTCTCAGTTTCTTCTAACATATACTCTCCCCCTATAACGTCGTTTTCCTATAATCACACAGTTAAAGATAAACTTTTCTATAAATTGCGTGTTTGAAGCCGGTTTGGGGCTATTTTTGCGGAAATTTGAATTGTCTGTCAAAGAATATGTTCTTTCCAGCAGCTGAGAGCGGAATCCCCATAATGAAATTGGATTCCATCAGATTTAGCCTCCTTACCGCCACGCCTGCTCGGTACATGATCCTGTTATCGACGTTGTGGATGCTGGCTGTCTTTACAGCTGAACCAAGGGCGATTCCCATATCCAAAAGGCGGATTGCGCAGTTGGGCCCCTTGAAATCACCCTCAACTTCAGTACCATCGAATTCTGCGCATCCGTCAAAACCGCAGGCCTTGCATTCCAAACCCGCGGATTTATGCTCCTTTACCCCAAGCAGAAATAAGGCGTGGGAATTCTTAATATTGTCCCCGTCCCTCTTAAAAAGCGGTAAATTCCTCTTGTTTGCGATTTTGAACATCTCCTCTGCCACCTTGTCCTTTTCCTCTCCAACCAGCATCTTGATTTCCAGATAGTCCTCTCCCTTGCCCTTTGGCGCTGTCTTTGCCGAGAGGGCCATGAGATTTGCCACGGTTTCTACTGCATCCTGCATGTTAATCGCCTCATAACCGTGTAGGAATAGCGCTTTGGCTATTTAATTATGTCCGAAAAATTTGAAGTGGGCACCAATATTTACTCGTCCTTAAACTCAGGGGGCCTACCTTCCAAGAAAGCCCTCATACCCTCCTTTTGATCGTGGGTATCGAAGAGCTCGCTCCACCTGTCAATTTCGAAAGTCAGTCCATCCTCGATAAAGGACTCGTAGAGTTGGTTGATGGACCTCTTGGCATCGAAAAGCGCAAGCTTCCCTTTTTGGGCCATGGTTTTGGCCAAGGTCATTACAGCCTCGTTTAACTTATCCTTTGAGACCACACTGTTGACAAGTCCCATATCTGCAGCCTCACTTGCATCGACTCTTTTACCGGTGTAAATCATCTCCTTGGCCTTTGCGATTCCCACGATTCTTGAAAGACGCTGAGTTCCTCCCCAACCGGGTATGACACCTATATCTATCTCGGGCTGGGAAAATATGGTACCCTCAGCTGCAATCCTTATGTCACATGCACAAGCGAATTCAACCCCTCCACCCAATACATAACCGTGAACACCTATTATCACAGGCTGGGGCATGGTTTCCAGTTTCCTTGCTATTTTGTGACCAAGCTCTGCGAACTTTCTTCCTCCGGAAGAGTCCAATGTAACCATCCTCTTTATGTCCGCACCTGCAGTAAAAGCCTTCTCGCAGGCAGAAAGAAGGACAACCACCTTTACAGTTTCTTTTTGGGAAATTTCATCAAGCACATTGAAAAACTCGTTTAAGGTCTCCTCATTGAATACGTTCAGGTTCTTGGCTCTGTTAAGTGTTAATGTGCAGATACCATCTTCGATATCCACTAAAATGTCGTTTTGGTTTGTTTCCATCCAAATCCCGCCAAGGGATATTACATCTTTCTTATGAATCACTTTCTACCCTTTTTCCTGGATTTTTTCACTGTTCTTTTCCTTTGTGTGGACTTCTTTTGAGGTACTTTCCCTTTGACAGGCTTCCTTTGAGTCGACTTCCTTTTTGTGGGTTTCTTTCGTGTCTTTTCCTTTTTTATGGACTTTTTGGTTGCCTCCTTTTTCTGGGGTATTTTTCTTTTAGGCTCTTCGAACTCAGACCTCTCAGCAAGCCAGGAAAAGACCTTTGGCCACATCTTGGCACGTGTTGCCGAACTTACGGAAAGGCCGATATGCCCTGTGGGAAACATTATCATTTCTTTGTCCTTGCTGGGCACCAGGTCATTGAAGGACAGGCTCGATTCTTTGGGAACTAGATGATCGTACTGGGCAACGATACTGAGAAGAGGCATGTCGATGTTACTCAAATCCACATGATGACCGTTTATATGAAACCGGTTTTGAACAAGCTGGTTCTCCTGGTATAATTTCTTTAAAAATTCCCTGTACGCCTCCCCTGCCACAGGGATGCCGTCGTTTATCCACTTCTCCATTCTGAAGAACATCTTGACGAACTCCTCGTCGTCCACCTTGTCTATGAACTTCAGATATTTTGTAAATAGATTGTTCACAGGATCAAGAAGAAGAAATCCGAAATTAAGAAATTCACCAGATACGTTACCAACGGTATCAACGAGTTTGTCGGTATCATAGTTTTCTTTTAATGCCCATTTCTTCAGAAGGCCCTGATCCGCCCCAAAGTCCAGGGGTGCAGCCATCAAAATGAAGTTCTTGACCTTCTCCGGGTGTATGGCTGTATACATAACCGATATTGTCCCGCCCATGCAGTAACCAAATACCGATATGGAGTCTATGTTATGTCGCCTTCGTATGAAGTCTACGCAATCGTCAAGATACCAGTTCACATAATCATCAAGTGTCAGATATCTGTCCACATCAGTAGGAGTGCCCCAATCTATCAGATAAACATCAAATCCTTTTTCAAGCAATCTTCTGATAATGCTCCTATCTGGTTGGAGATCGAGGATATACGGCTTGTTTATTAGGGCATAGATGATGAGAACCGGAACCTTATACGGTTTTTCTACAACTGGTATATAATGATGCAGCCTCATCTTCCCGTCCTGGTAAACAACCTCCCTTGGCGCTGTTCCAACTTTCACTTCAGGAGGATTCATCAAAAGTTTGGCAGCTTTCAATAACCTTCGCTCAAAATCCTGAGATTCTTCAAAAGTAGATGTGAAATTCCTTTTATTATTTGAAACCATTTATATCACCAGAATACTCTTTTGATGATCTTCATGAGGCTCATTTTTTGTTCTTGGAGTTGACAGCCCGTGCGATTTCACTGATTTTCCTGTCCAGGTCGTGGAGTTTTAGATAGATATCGTTTATGCTCTCTTTGGTTGGTAGCCCCATTGCATTCAGGTACT
>CBDVCK010000125.1:0-9592 GCA_965372465.1 uncultured Thermoplasmata archaeon
AGAAATACAACCGAGGGCATAAATATCGTGGCAAGGTGTTTTAATTTCCGTAAAAACGACATTGTCCTTACAACTGACAGAGAACACAATTCCAATCAGGCTCCGTGGCATTTTATGGGTGAAAAAAAGGGTATAAAACATGAGGTTGTGACTTCCAATCCCGACAACACCTTCAATATGGAAGCATTCGAAAATCTCATGAGCAAGGACATAAAGCTTGTCAGCATGGTTCACACCTCCAATTTGGAAGGATACACCATACCTGCAAAGGAGATAATAAAAATCGCACATGATTGCGGTGCCCTGGTAATGCTTGATGCCTCGCAGAGTGCTGCGCACAGACTGGTGAATGTCAAAGATCTGGATGTGGACTTCATTTCCTTTTCTCTTCACAAGATGTGCGGACCCACAGGCATGGGGGTGCTCTATGGTAAGTACGATCTTCTTTTGGAGATGGAGCCCTTTATTGTGGGCGGCGACACCATATCAGAGACAACCTACGAATATTCAAAATATCTCGATCCCCCCAAACGATTCGAGGCAGGGCTTCAGAATTTTGCAGGAATCATTGGAAGCGGTGCTGCAATAGATTACCTCTTGGAAATCGGTATGGAGAGCATCCAGGAGCATGAGACAACCCTGAACAGGATAATGACCTCAAAACTCGAAAACATACCTCAGGTGCATATAATTGGCCCCAAAAAGCCCGAGATGCGAGGGGGTATTGTGAGTTTCTGGGTGGATGATATGGACTCCCATGATCTGGCCCTGATAATGGACGAGGTTGCCAATATCATGCTCCGCTCAGGGATGCACTGCGTGCACAGCTGGTTCAAAGCCCATGGAATAAACGGCTCCACGCGGGCTTCTGTGTATCTTTACAATACCGAGGAGGAGGCGAAGTTTTTTGGAGATACCCTGGAGGAGATAGTGGGGAAGGTGGGATAGAGCCGAAATCAATATAACCCATAATATTCATCTATTCCATGGTGATTATGCATGTTTAAGAAAAAATCGGGTATAAAGAAATATAAATTACCTTTCCTGCTGATGCTTTTTGCATTAGTTATGAGCTTTATAGTGCCCACCTTTTTAGCCCAACCGACAGTGCAACAGAAGGATAATGAGAATTATTCCAACTCCGATTTCTCGTACTGCATCGATCCCGGTTTTATGATTGTGAACTACAACGAACCCTCAAATCCCTGGGTTGTGGTTAATTACTACTATGAAAATGGCTCACAAATCAGGATGGTTTATGTTGTGGACAATACTTTTTCCCCTACCTTGGATTCGGATTATCAGGGCAATACAATAGAAGTTTTTGATAAATATGGAAGATTGTCTGGCTACGGAATTAAAACCAACAGCAAATCCAATATCTATGTTTACGTTCCTTTTTAGGTGTGGAAAAAATACCTGAAAAGGATTTCATGTTCCTTTTTTTCGGTCAAATGCAATTATAATAATGCATATGCAAATGTAAAGGCCAATTAATAATATTAGTGTGGGGTGGATTTGCTCATTATCATTCTTTAACTCATATGGAAATTTTCCTCCAGATAATGTCCTACCAGCTATTTTTTCTCCTGTGGGTTCGTAGGTCAATACAACCCCCCAGCTCGGCTGCACCTCACTTTTTTCATGTATTATCATTATATCTATTGCATCTAACTTATTATTCAAGTTACAATCATGATATTCTATATAATATCCCTTTGATATATTTTCAGAATATTCGGATATTAATCCGGTTTCCATTAAAGTTAGATGGTTATCATATAATGATATCCTCACTTTTTCTGACTTTACCGATCCTTGAAAAGTACCATACCATTTTGTTTCATTTGCCCATTCAGGACTTTTTGAAAAAAACAAACTGGGACATGGGGGATCCGCTTTTATAAAATTCGCCAAATTGATCATACTTAATAAGAACAATAATGTGATGTATATCGTTATTAATTGTTTCCTCGCAAGATTCATATTAAAAATATATGATTATTATTCGTTATATAACTATCACATACATGTAAGTTACATGTAGGAAAAACCCTACCTCTTCAAAACCAGCTCACCCATGACCCTGTACTCGCTTTTCCAGTAACTCAGGGCTTTTTCCCTGTTATAATTCTCTTCTCTATGTGCTGCAACAACCTCACCCACGAACCAATCATGGGAGCTTCCGAAACCCAGCTTTTGGACATTTGTGCACTCGAAATTCACCGGGCATTCTTCAATAAGCACCGATTTTATTATCTTGGTTTTCATGGGAGTCAAGCCAGTTTCCTTGAACTTATCCACTTTTCTACCTGAAATATTGCCGCAATAATCCACCTTTTCCACTAGCTCCTTTGTTGGAATGTTCACCCCGAAATCCTTGATTTCCTCCAGTAATTTATGAGAATATCTCTTGGGATGAACCCCTATTCCTATCATGGGTGGAGTGAAAGATAATTGGTGAACCAGCCCGATTGCTATTATGTTCTTCCCCACAGTCACCAGAACCACTGGAAATGCAGGGAACTCCTTTCTTGCCTCTTTCAAATCGATTTCGGATTTCATGGATATCCTTCCCTATGTTATATCACAACTGATTTGGGTAATTGCGTTTTTCATTTATTATCTCTTTGCTGCTATATTATCTCAAAACCTTTATCCTTTTTACAAGGCATACACCCAATAATGTCCCGACTTTTGAGCAAGGCAAAAGAAATCGCAGATTTTCTAAAATCCCAAAACCAAGTCCTCATAGTAACCCACATCGATGCTGACGGCATTTCAGCGGGCAGTATAGCATCCCAAACCCTGAAAAGAAAAGGTGTGGAGCATGAGGTCAGGTTCGTAAAGAAACTTGATGAGCACGAGATAAAAAAGATAAAAAACCAGAATCCGAATCTTGTATGGTTCACTGATCTGGGAAGCGGAGCCCTGCCCATGCTGAATGGACTGGATGTTGTAATTACGGACCATCACGTTCCTGCAAAAAAAGGGCCAACCCGAAAGGACAGGACAAATATTTTGAATTGGGCAGATTCCGATATAGCTGACCGCAATTTTCATCTCAATCCTCATCTGTTCGGAATAGATGGAGCAAACGATCTTTCAGGTGCCGGAACAACCTATCTGGTTTCAAAGATGATGGACAAGAATAATTTAGATTTGGCTGCACTGGCAATTGTGGGTGCGGTGGGTGACCTTCAGGATACCAAACAATTGAAGCTCGTTGGAACCAACAGGGATGTGTTGCAGGATGCAAAAAAGGCCGGCGTTCTGCACTGGAAAAAGGATATCAGGTACTTTGGAAGGGAGACAAGACCTGTATACAAACTACTTCAGTATGCCAACGATCCATTGATTCCGTTTCTCACAGGCAAGGAGGAGGCCTGCATAGATTTTCTAATGGAGCTTGGAATCAGTCTAAAACACGAGGAACAATGGCGCAGGTGGATAGACCTTTCCCTTGAAGAGAAGCGTCTTGTATCCTCCGAAATAGTGAAACTGCTGCTCTCAAAGGGCTTTGGTCACGAAATCGCAAAGCGCCTCATAGGAGAGGTGTACCTCCTCACAAATGAAGAGGAAGGAACAGAGCTTCGGGATGCCAAGGAATTTGCAACGCTTTTGAATTCATGCGGAAGATATGATAAAGCAGTGGTGGGTTACAATGTCTGCCTGGGAGACAGAGAAGAATGGCTCGAGAGGGCAAGGGTGCTTCTGCGCGGACATAGAAGGACCCTTGTTGATATGCTCCAGGTAATCAAGGAAAGCGGGATTACGGAAATGAACCACATCCAGTATTTCCATGGAACTGATAAGGTCCCGGAAAATATTGTGGGAACTCTCGCAGGGATGCTTCTGGGAGGAGAAGAGGTAAGAAGGGATTTACCGGTTTTGGGCTTTGCACTCACCTCTGAAGGAGAAATCAAGGTTTCAGCAAGGGCCACAAGAATCCTTGTGAATAATGGACTTGACCTCTCTGTTGTCATGAAAGAATCCTCGGAAAAAGTCGGCGGTGTGGGTGGAGGACACAATATCGCTGCAGGTGCCACGATTCCAAAGGGTAAGGAGGAGGAATTTTTGGCTTTCGCTGAAAAATTGATAAAGAAACAGATGAGGAAATGATTGTTTGGAATTAGAGAGTTTCGGGATCCATCATGGGCATCTGGTTTGGTTCATATATCAATTGGAAACTATCACCGTCTTGAATTGATACACCGCCATCCCCTGCAATAGAGAACCAATCTAAAACACTCAAGATAGAATTACCCTCGTAGTCGTCAAAATATATACCATCTGCATTGTTTGGTGGAAAGCCCTTATCCGTTTCAGAAAGGCTTGATACAAGCCCCGTTAATTTAACATCATTTGTATCTGTACCATTGTAAATATTATACCTGATATTGGTTAGAGCCAGCTGTTCGTCTGTACCGTCGGTTCCGCTAACCGTTAAGGTCCAAGCGATATTAGCGATGGGAGTATCATATTTTTGAGGATTTAGATCCACTGTGGGTGTCGTTTCCTCCACAACAGTTACTGTTATTGCAACTTCGTCGATACCACCGTTTCCATCCTCAACATTTAAAGTAACGTTATATTCTCCGGGAAATGTATAGGTATGGACTTCTTGTATGCCATCCCCGGTATTCGGGTTGCTTGAGGTGGCATCAGGGTCTCCAAAATCCCAGCTGAATTCCAGATCATCTTCATCCGGGTCAGTTGAATTTGCTGCATCGAAATTGACCGGTTGATTGGCAATTGGATTTTCAGGCGAGTATGTGAATTCTGCAGTCGGTGGTTGATTCTCTCCATTTCCATTGTCATCATCACCACCATCACCCATTAACAGAAAACCTATGACAGCAATTACAATAACCACAACAACCACGATGGCAATTATCTTCTTTTTGGAACCGCCATCGCCAGCTGATTTTTCGGGCTTAACCTCGATAGTCTTTTCTTCCTTCTTTGCCATGCTACCACTTGCGCTTTCATGACCATCATTATTTATTAATCTTTCGAAAAGTTGTTTTCGCGGTTAATTCGATGATATTAGTATTAAAACAAGATTTAAAGGCAGTTTTGACAATTAACTTTTTTCGCCCATGAGTTTGATTATCGCCTCCGCAGGCTCTCCGTTGCAGTCCTCCAGAGCCTTTTTGGCTTCCTCTTCCGAGACTCCTGTTTGTTGGGCAACAAGCATGATGTCCTCCTGTGGAATTCCGGATTCGGATGTGACCTCTTCTACCGTTCCTGCTACAGTGTATGTCTTCTGACCCTGCACCTCCATACACGTTACCTCTGCATCCCTTATTATCAGGGTTTTTTCGGATGTCTTTATAATTACCTCTTCTACATTCTCGATAGGCTCGATATTGACGCCTTGCCTCTTCATCATAGCCTTGATCTGTTTTGGGTTTATGCCCCGACCGCCAGGAATCATGGTTTCACCAGGGGTATATCTTTTTCGTTCTCCTTAAATATTGTGGCTGACATTGATCCTCTTAAATGCAATATCAATATTACCACTATGGATTAAGGGTGGGAGCCCTGAGGTTTAAGACAAAATTGTTGATTAATTATAACCTAAGGGCAAAGTGGTCTATGAATTTATCATACTGGAAATGGAATAGACCACGCTGGAGGGGGTTGGTGGTGGGTGAATTATAAAAAAAGGGAAAAGATATCTATCAGCTTTTGTATAACCTAACAAAGTTTCAAGGAATGAGAGCATGGGTGAGATCATATTCATAGGCCTGGGATTATTCGATGAAAAAGACATTTCATTAAAGGGTCTGGATGCAGCAATAAGTTGTGATTTTCTATTTGCCGAGTTCTACACAGCAAGGCTTTCAGGCACAACCCCGGGGAAGATCAAAGACCTGATGGGAAAGACGGTGGAGATATTAGATAGAGATGAAATGGAGAGAGGGGATGCTATCATCAAGGCTGCAAGGCAAAATAAAGTGGGGGTACTTGTAGCAGGAGACCCAATGACTGCCACAACACATATCTCCCTTAAACTGCAGGCAAAAAAACACGGAATAAAAACAAGAATCATCCACGGAGCATCCATAATTTCATCTGCACCGGGACTATCAGGACTTCATATCTATAAATTCGGAAGAACTACAAGCATTCCATTTCCCAAGGAGAATTATTTCCCAACAAGTCCCTATGATGCAATCAAAAAGAATCTTGGCAATGACCTGCATACCTTGATTTTGCTGGATATTGACGAGTGTGTTGAAAAGTACATGAGGGCAAATCAGGCCCTCAAATTGTTGTTAGAAATGGAAGATGAGAAAAAAGAAGGGGTAATCTCAAAGGATACACTAGTATGTGTTCTGGGGAGTGTGGGATCCGATGAACCTGTGGTTCGGGCAGGTTATCTTTCGAACCTACTCGAAGAGAATTTTGGAGAGGGCTTGCACTGCCTGATAATTCCAGGAAAGCTGCATTTTATGGAGGCTGAGACACTGGTGGAGTTTGCGGGGGCACCGAGAGAGATACTTGATTCTGTATGAAGCAGTTAAAGCAAAAAGAATTATTACCACAAAATATCTCTTTCAGATTTCTTCACAATATTGAAGGATTTAGACATTTTTCAATTTACTATTTGCTAATTCCATCATTAAAAATCTTGCATTATTCCATAAGGTATTTATAATCTGGATTCTATTTCCTTTAATAAATTTAAAGATAGAGGCAACGTGAAACTGGTTTTTCCTGTTGTATAAATCTATGGATATATGATAAATAATCTAGGAGGGAGAAGAAAATGGTAAGAAAAAGAACGAGAAGACTTATTTTGTCCTTAGTAACCGCCTTTGTAATAATAGCAGGATTGGCTGCTGCAGCCATCAACACGAATCATTTCGAGATGGGACTGCCTGATGGGGAGAATCAGCCTCAAGGCGAGGCCCCATTAAAATCACCAGATGACGAGATGGACGGGGAAAGCAATTCACAATCTACATCAATGGCAGGTGCAAATAACACCATCAACCGCATTATTGAGGCTGGTAATTTCACAATAACCGAAGATGATGAAGGATTTCATATTATCAATATGTCCTTGCCGGGCTATTGGATGACAAGATCACCTGGAGACCCTGCCCTTCCTGAGGCAATGCTGGAATTCTTGGTTCCCCAGGATATCGACTGGTCAAGCGTACAACTTACGGTTAATATCCGTCAATCAATGGTTCTAAACGGAACCTACAATATAGCACCAAATCCTCCCTTCGAGGCTGAGGTAAGTGAAATAGACCCTGAACTTGATCATGAATATGATTGGGGTTATGAAAAGAGCATAGTAAACGGAAAAAACATGCGGGTCTACGGAAAAAATGAGCCCTATCCTGAGGAATCTGTAGAGATGATTCCCTACACACAACGAAAAGAGGGGATCAGATTGAAATTTATAAATGCGAATTACGTTCGTCTCATGTACAGACCCTTCCAGTACAATCCCGTCAGCAAAGAATTGACCTTGATTAGAACTGTTAACATACAAATTACCTTTGACACCCTTTTTATTCCATTTCTTTCCGGGTCTTCTGGGTCCACTTACGATTACGTAATTATCACAACCAATGATATCGTGGCAAACAGCGAAAAGCTAACTAATTTCATCAATCTTAAAGAATTGACACATGATGTCAAAGTCGTCACAGAAGATGATTTTGACGGCCTTACTGGTCAAGCACCGAACGGCAGAGCAGAAAAGATCAGACAGTGGTTAAAGAACAATTACATATCAATGGGAATAGAATATGTTTTATTGGTTGGGGATCCTGATCCGGATGATCCTACAGATCTCGGAGATTCCATCGGTGATATCCCCATGAAAATGATGATGCCGCGCTATTTTGCCTGGAAGTATAGGGAAAGCCCCACCGATTTATTCTATGCCGACCTTACCGGTAACTGGGATTTGGATGGTGATGAATTTTATGGTGAGGATTTCGACTTTATTCATGATGAAAGCCCTGATCCAGGCAACATTAACACGGATTACTTCTCAGTCAGATGGACGGGATCGGTGACCTTCGATTTCAGTGAAACCTATCAATTTCACACTTTTAGTGATGGTGGAGTAAAACTATACATTGATGGGTCCCTGGTCATAGACGAATGGGATACATTATCAGAACATCCCCCATCCAATCACTATGGCTCTAAAGCAATGACCCCAGGGAATCATTCAATAACCCTGGAGTACAAAGAACATACTGGAGATGGAATAATTCAGCTTATGTGGAAGACAACCACATCCGATGATCGAAAACATCAGACTATACCACTTGATCATTTATGGAATGAAACAGGTGCTTTAGCAGGGCTTACAGGAAGATTCTACAATAATGTTTATCTCACAGGTTCTCCCGATCTGGTAAGACCGGATGGTGAGCTGATAAATTTTAAATGGGGAACAGGAGACCAAGGACCCGGAGGACCCGATACCGGGAGCGATGTTTTCGTTGGAAGAATACCTGTTTACAACGACGATTATACTCAATTAGATGAAATCTTGCTGAAAATAATCGTCTATGAGACCGATGCGGGTGATATATCCTGGAGAGAATCCATTCTGTTTCCAATGAAACCCATGGATGATAACACACCCGCGGCCCATCTGGCAGAAGGAATTAAAAGCGGCATTTCAAATCCTCAAGGTTTCACATCCTATAGTATATATGAAGAAGATTACAATCCACCTACACCGGATTTGTTCCCATGCACTAAAAGCAATGTATTAAATGAATGGAAGAATGGGTATGGTTTTGTGGCATGGGTAACCCACGGATCTCCAACAAGTGGGTCCAGTGTTTTCGATTCGGGTTTAGCACCCCAGCTTGATGGTACCAAACCCTCATTTACAGTCCAGGCTTCATGTTCCACTAGCCATCCTGAAAGGGACGACAATCTTGGCTATGCTCTACTGAAAAATGGAGCCGTTGCCACTGTAGGGGCTTCAAGGGTCTCATGGTATTCAGGGGGTAACTGGACAGCATACAATCCCACGGACGGTACTTATCATGGCCTTGATTATTTCTACTCAAAAGGAGTTATCACCGATGGTCTTCCGGCAGGTGCTGCCTTGGCTGCGCAAAAAGCACCGATCCCCAAGGTAGGTATGAATGAAATGGATTTCAATCTCTATGGAGACCCGGACACCTATCTATTGAGCGTTATTGCCAATGTTCCTCCGGTTGCAGATGCCAATGGTCCCTATTCAGTGGATGAAGGAACAACTGTTACATTCGATGGTTCAGGATCGTATGATCCCGATACCTATCCCGCTCCACTGGAGTACCGCTGGGACTTCGATGGTGATGGCATCTGGGATACAGGCTGGTCCACCAGTGCCACTGCAACTTTCACGTGGACTGATGATTATTCAGGGACAGTTATTTTAGAGGTCTCAGACAGCGTGTTGACAGATACCGATTCGACGACTGTTACTGTGAACAATGTCGCACCTTCGATTACTCCCTTCGGACCATTTTCAGGTGACGAACCCTTGTATGTCGGTATCACAACAACCTCTGATGATCCCGGCAGTGACGATTTGACCTTCACATGGGTT
>CBDVCK010000126.1:0-9566 GCA_965372465.1 uncultured Thermoplasmata archaeon
TATACTACACAGAGTTCCTAACCCGATTAATGACATCAATAACAGTATGATAATGAGATAATATAAAGATAATCCTCTATTATTTTCCAAGATTCCTCCTCCATAACTCAACGGTATCCCCAACCAATAACTATAAATACAGATTTAGGCATACCTAATAAATATTAGGCAAACCTAAAAAAAGGGGAGAGGACCGAATAACATGTCCAATGGGTGTCACGGATCCAACGAAAATTCTTTAAATAAGGGGACGAACACCCTGGAAAAAGACAGGGAAGAAATCCTTCTTGTTGGCTATCCCAATGTGGGCAAGAGCGTGATATTCAATGCCCTTACAGGTGCCTATGTCGTGGTCTCGAACTACCCGGGAACCACGGTTGCAATAGACCGCGGGAAAACAGAGATTGCCAAAAAGAAGGTTGAAATAATAGACACTCCCGGGATGTACTCCCTGCTTCCTATAACCGAAGAGGAAAGGGTGGCAAGAAATCTCCTTTTTTCCCAAGAGCCAGGTTTGATTGTAAATATTCTCGATGCCAAGAACCTTGAACGCATGCTGCATCTCACACTGCAACTTATCGAATCAGGTCTTCCAGTGGTCGCTGTTTTGAATATGATAGACGAAGCCGAAGAGGAGGGGATGAAATTTGACGTGGACGCCCTGGAGGAGTCACTGGGAATTCCATTCATTAAAACCGCAGCCACCAAAGGGGAGGGAATAGCAGAACTAAAAAAGAAGATTGCATCCTCCCTGGATAGGGGAATTGTACAGGGTCATATGGTGAGATACGCCCCTGAAATCGAAAAAGCAGTGTCAGAAATCGAAGGATTGCTAAAAGGTCAATATTCTATCACAAAAAGGGCAGTCGCACTGCTTCTTTTACAATGGGATCCTGAAGTAGAATCTCTTGTCAAAGAAAAAGACCCCGAGGTTTTCGATGAGATTATAAACGTAAAGGCCAGTGTTCAGGAAAAATATGCAAAACCCCTTGATTATGTGATAGCAAATTTCAGGCAGAGACAGATAGATGCGCTGGTTGATAAAACGGTTGTAGCTGAAGGTGAGAAACCAATTGATCTGAAAGAACGAATAAGCAGGGCCATGATACGTCCTGCAACAGGTATTCCTTTTCTGATACTGGTACTTCTAGGGCTTTACTTTCTGGTGGGGGTAATCGGTGCAGGGGAGATTGTGAATTTTATCGAAGGGGAAATCTTCGAGAAAGCAATCAACCCTGCTGTAAACGGTTTTCTCGGAGAGTATGTCCCCTGGGAGCCGGTACGGGGAATCATAGGAGGTGAATTCGGTATAGTGACCTTGGGTCTGAGATACGCTGTTGCCATCATATTTCCCATTGTCGGGATCTTCTTTTTGGCGTTTTCCGTTCTCGAGGATTCAGGTTACCTACCAAGACTCTCCCTTTTAATCGACAGGGTCTTTAAAAAAATTGGCCTTTCGGGAAGAGCTGTAATTCCCATGACACTGGGTCTCGGATGCGACACCATGGGAACACTGGTTACCCGTACACTGGAGACCAAAAAAGAAAGGGTTCTTGCAACCTTGCTTCTTGCACTTGCGATTCCGTGCTCTGCTCAACTTGGTGTCATCTTTGCAATACTGTCCACAAGCGTAATAGCACTTTTTACGTGGGCACTTGTGATATTTCTAGTTATGATGTTCATAGGCTTTCTGGGTTCAAGACTCATTCCGGGGGAAAAGCCCAGGTTCTTTATGGAGCTTCCTCCCCTCAGGGTTCCGAAACTTTCCAATGTGCTTAGGAAAACCTACACGCGAATGATATGGTACTTCAGGGAAATATTGCCGATATTCATAATCGCCAGTGTGATATTGTGGATCGGTGATATAACAGGAGTGTTCTCGTATCTGGTTGAGGCATTGGTGCCTTTAATGGGCTCTTTGGGTCTTCCTGACAGTGCTTCACCTGTCTTTATCTACGGGTTCTTCAGAAGGGACTACGGGGCAGCAGGTTTGTACGATATCAGCAGCTCCCTTTCCATTACCCAGCTTACAGTGGCTGCCGTGACTCTCACCCTTTTTATCCCGTGCATCGCCCAGGTTATGATGATGTACAAGGAGCGCGGTCGCAAGGTAACATTGGCGATAGTTGCCTTTATCTTTCCCTTTGCATTTTTCATTGGATTTTTACTCAACCTTATACTGGCTTTTATGGGGGGCTTGTTCTGATGGATGATGCCATGCACAAATGTGAATTCTGCGGTTTCGAATTCTCCACAAAAGAGGGCGAGAGTGCCTGTGCATCCTGTCCCATTTCATCATGTGATAAGCTCCGCTGCCCGAACTGTGGTTACGAGCTCTTACCAGAACCCAGACTGATCAGGTATATACGTGAAAGAAGAAAGAAAAAGGAGGTAAAATCATGAATTTAACGGAAGATGCCGAAGAGATTTTGGAAAAATTCTGGATATCAATTGTTGAGAAAGAAAAGGATCATGTAAGTGGGAAGGGAATCGATGATGCAATCATAAAAGAATTGAAAACCCACAAACTGATTTCGAAGGATAAATCTGGCTTCCAGCTGACAAGGAAAGGCAAGGAGGCGGCAGAGGGTGTTATCCGCAGGCACAGGCTTTCCGAACGGTTATTTCACGATCTCATTCGAATGAATAAAAGAAATATGGAATCCCCTGCATGCCAATTCGAGCATTTACTGATTTCAGGGGAGGTGGAGGAAGGTGTGTGCACTCTTTTGGGTCATCCGAGGGAGTGTCCCCATGGTCGCAGTATACCAAAGGGCAGATGCTGTAAAGAAAGAAGGGAAAAGACTGGGCGCCTCATCCATTCATTAAGCGAAATGAAATCCGGCCAGAAGGGAAAGGTGGTGTATTTACAGACCCAGGATCACAATATGCTGAAGAAGCTTATGGCAATGGGGGTTCTTCCGGGACGCACTGTAAATCTCATCCAGAGATCCCCTTCTTTTGTATTTTCAATCGGGAGGATCCAGATTGTTGTAGATAAGGAAATCGCCTCCATCATATATGTGAGGACCGAATCAGGGTGATACTATGTTTGAATTTACTATGGCAAAAGTAAGTTGGATCAAAATAAAAGGAGGAGAATAGATGAAATCAAAGACCCAAGAGGAATACATCGAGGCAATCCATGCTCTTCAACAGAAGCACGACCATGTTCATACAAACGATCTTGCACAAACACTGAAAGTGGCCCCGCCTTCAGCAACCGAGATGCTTCAAAAACTGTCAAAAAGGAAATTGGTGAATTATGTACCCTATCACGGTGTCACCCTCACAAAGAAGGGAGAGAGAATAGCATTTGAACTGAAGGAAAGGCACAAAACCCTGGCAGAATTTTTAGAAATCATTGGTGTGGATAAAAAGGACGCTGAGAACGATGCCTGCCAGATCGAGCATCATGTCTCCTCTCAAACCATAAAACAGCTGAACAAGTTCGTGGAGTTCGTAAGGAATGCACCTTCAGATTCCAAGTGGTGGAAAAATTTACGTCCTTCTGCAAAACAGGAGAAAGACCGCAATGTCAGAAAGAATAATGAATGTGTAATCGATTGCGGGAGGGAGATAGAATGAGCACCAAAACAGGTAATAAAAAAAGTATAGTTATAATCGGAGGTGGCGTGGCTGCAATGACCCTGGCCATGAATCTTGTAAGAAAGGATCTTGGATTGGATATCGTTGTGGTAAAGAAGGAGCCTTTAGGCAGCTACTCACCATGCGGTATGCCCTTTGTTCTGGAAGGCAAGGTCAATTCCATGGAGGATATCCTGCTGAATTCCCCTGAATTCTATAGGAGTAAGGGGATCGATTTGAGAACCGAAACCGAGGCTGTGAATCTGGACATTGAAAAGAGAACAGCTACCCTGGATACGAAAGAGATTCTGAACTACGATGTCTTGGCAATTGCCACAGGAAGAAAACCTTTTATCCCCCCATTTAAAGGAGTGGAACTTACTGGAGTGTATACCCTCAGTAATTATGAAGATGGTCTTAAGGTAAAAGAAGCTATGAAGGATACAAAATCCGCTGTGATCATAGGAGCGGGAATAATCGGATTGGAAACCGCTGTAGCCTTTGCAGAATGTAATATAAAGACAACAGTAATCGAGATGCTTCCCTCTGTTCTGCCCCAGATACTGGATCCGGACATGGCACAAATCGTGCAAACAAGAATGGAAGGAATGGGAATTAGGATACTGCTCTCTTCCAAGGTACATTCCATAGAAGGAGAGGGGAAAGTGGAATCAGTGAAAACCGAAAAAGAAGAATATCCCGCTGATTTGGTGCTAATAGCAACTGGCGCTGGGCCGAATTCCGATTTGGCAAAAAACGCGGGATTGGCAATGGGCAGAACTGGGGGTATCGCAACCAATTCCTCTCTGAATGTAAAAAAGGATGATGAATTTTTTAAGAATATATTTGCATTGGGAGACTGTGTGGAGGTTGCGGACGCTGTATCAGGTGCACCCAAAATCAGTGCCCTGGCATCCACCTGCGCACTGCAGGCACGAATTGTTGCAGATAATATCGCAGGAGGAGATTCCAAATTGAAAGGGTACCTGAGTCCTGCAGTGACTGTCACAGGAGATCTGCATATTGGCTCTGTGGGACTGACCTCGCATAGTGCTTTACAATCTGTACAATCCATCAATACAGGCATGGCCCAGGGGCCCACGCGGTCGTCTTATTATCCAGGAAGAAAACAGATTACCATAAAAATACTCGTCAACGAAGATAGAATCATCGGTGCCCAGATGATATCGGAAGAGGACGTCAAGGAAAGGGTCAATGCCCTGACCCTTACCATACAGAACAAGATGACAATCTCCGAGCTTCTTTTTTCGGAGCGCAGCTTTACCCCACCTCTCAGCATGCTGGTTGACCCATTGATAAGAGCGCTTGAGAGCATTGAAGATGAATAGAATTGACTGAAGGAAAAAGAACAGGGGTTGATTGAACATGAACGAAGGTCGCGAAGGGGACATACAGATGCTCACTGAGATGCCAAAGGAGAAACTGGTTGATCTGCTGCTTTTACAGATGCGCAACCTGTGGACTGTGGATGGCCTGTATTACCTGGGAATCGAGGAGAAATTCGGAATAGAAGCCGCAACAGATATAGATCAGAAGGTATGGGAGGTAATGGGAAAGATCGAGGCAAGACGGCTTAAAGAGACCTATGGAATTACTCAAAATGACATTCCCACTTTGATGCAGACCCTGAGAATAACATCCTGGTCCCTTGATCTGGAGGATAAGGAAATCATTGTAGAGAATGATAAGGGGATATTCAGAAATACGAACTGCCGCGTTCAGAAGACCCGCCTCAAAAAGGGACTTTCCGAGTTTCCCTGCAAAAATGTCAGGTGGGATTATCTTAAGAGCTTTGCAAAAGAGTTCAATGAGAACATCGAGGTCTCATGCAATGTATGTCCTCCTGATGAGCATGCAGAAGATCTGTGGTGTGAATGGGAGTTTAAAATGAGGGAATAGGTATTGGTTACAGGGATCGGGATGTCTTATATATACCTATTTTAAATTATAGATTCTCAACACTTATTTGATAGCTTTATTTCACTGTTCACTTTTCCCATCATTTTTCTGTTTTTTCTTATGAAGAATAAATAGCAGAATAATTAAAAAGACGATTATCATAATAATTACAATCAAAATCCATGGCCAAATGGAAGTTCCATCTTTGTCTTTCTCCTTTACTTCTATCTCTGATATTGCATAAATGTTTGATGTTTCGTCATAGCACTGGATTGAACCTTCCCCTGATTTTTTGGCTTTGAATGTCACCTCTAGACCATCGCCTATTATTTCCCCGATTCCTCCTTCAACGGTCCAGGCGAAACTCCAAGTGTCATTTTGTTGAGTTTCGGCAGCGTCGTTCCAACCTACCACCGAGTAAGTTATTTCATCACCGATATCAATTGGCTGCATTTGACTTGGGGAAATGGAAATATGATGTAAGGGCCATGGATTTACGATGAAGGTGCTTGTTATGAATATGCTAGGATAACCAGAACATGTCACATTGATCTCACTCTGTCCCAGAGATATAGCAGTGAAATATCCTGAATCATTTATTTGGGCTACAGAAATGTTATCTATGTTCCAAACAGGAACCCAGGAGTTATTTACCTGCGTTTCTTGGACGTCGTTCCATCCTGTGACAGAATATGCCTTTGTGTCTCCAATATAATAGTTTTCAGGCCCTGCTGGTGTTATCTTTATATGATGAAGAGGCCATGGGTGAACTGTGAAAAGACTTGAATTGTAAATCCCTGTCAAAATAGAGTCTGTGACATTCACAAAACTACTACCAAAAGCCAATATCTCAAGCGCACCGGAAACAGAATCTATAGAGGCCAAGGAAGGATCATTCACATTCCATACTGGAGTCCAGGTGGAGTTCATCTGGGTTTCAGCAGCGTCGTTGAAGCCAATTGCCGTATAGGTCCTAGTATCCCCGATATAGTAATTTTCCGAACCTGAGGGAGTTATCACGATATGATGTAACGCCCAAGGCTTAATAATGAAGGCACTCATATTGAATATTCCAATTGAGGATGTGGAGGTTACATTGACTACACCGTTTCCTAACGCAGTGGTAGTAAACTCCCCTGTGGAAGGATTAATTGATGCAACAGAACTGTTATCTACGCTCCAAATAGGGGTCCAGCTCATATTTTGCTGGGTTTCATTTGCATCGTTCCATCCGATAACTGAATATGTTCGAAAATCATCAATATAATAGGATTCTGGACCAATAGGATTAATTGCTATGTGATGCAATGACCAAGGTTCTACAGAAAAAGGGCTTATCGAGTAGATGCCTGTCGGTGCTGTACTCGTTACATTGACAGCACTGTTTCCGAGGGCAGTTGCCATGAAATAGCCTGTGCTGGGATCGATTGTTGCGATGGAGGTATTATCGACGCTCCAAACAGGTGTCCATGTGAGGTTCATCTGGGACTCAGAGGCGTCGTTATAGCCTATGGCTGTGTAGGTTTGAGTGTCTCGAATGTAATAAGTCTCTTGGTTTTCAGGACTAATCACTATATGATGGAGAGGCCACGGTTCGACCGAAAAATCACTTGTATTATAAATTCCTGAGGGAGTTGAACTTGTAACATTTATCTGACTACTTCCTGGGTCTATTGCCATAAAAAAACCTGTATCTAGGTCGATTGTGGCAATGGTACTGTGTTCAACACTCCAAACAGGTGTCCAGGTAAGGTTCATATCGGTCTCTTCGGCATCATTCCAACCTATTACAGTGTAAGTTCGAGAATCGTTAACATAATAATTTTCAGGTCCTGATGGAGTGATTACAATGTGATGTAATGGATATTCCAAATACAGAGTAATGTTTACTTGATTGTTCATATCCATCAATGGCTCAGGATCCGCATAGGAGGTAAATCCGAGCTTACTTGCCGAGACATTATGCGGGGTTTGGGTAATATTTGTACCAAATTTTTCAATTCGTTCCGTAACTGGGATCCACCTCAAGAAACCATCTAAATCCGTTACCCCTGAAGCCACCGAATCACTTGTAGAATTATAAATTTCTATAATTGCATCAGAAGCAGGTTCTGAATCGGTATCATTTACATACACATGCATAAACCATTGAACCTCCAAAGAAGAGATTGTATCATCAAAATGCACTTTTTGTGGGTCAAACGTGGTGTTGAGAGCTATTGCGTGAGATTCATCTTTTAGATGAAAATCATGAGTTTTTATATTTGAAATAGAACAATTAATGAAAGTATTATTAGTTGATGATGTTTGTAAATATATACCATATGCATCCATATTGTTCGAAGATACATTACTTATATAATTTGAGATAAATAAATTGTCATCTGCATTTGCTAAATATATACCATAAGCCTTTGAATCATTCCCATTTATGTTTTCAATGAAATTAGACTTTATAGTGTTATTATGTGTTTCCCAGCCAACAGAAATACCTGTCTCCGTTGCATTATAAATCTGGTTTTCAAGTACATTATTTTTTGTCCCAGAAAAATAGATACCTATTTTTACATTTTTAATATTATTCCCCACAAAGCTGTTATTGAATGCGGGATATTGGTTCATATAGGATCTTATCCCCCATGTAGTATCGTTGCCTGAAATGTTATGAATGACATTTGAGATTATTCGAGTGTTATTCGAATAATAGCCAATCAAGATACCGTGAGCAAAACCTTCAGCGTTAAAATCATGAATATAATTTGAAATAACTGTATTGTTATGTGAATATAAATAAAGTTCAATTCCGATAATATTCAAATTTATAGTTCTTGAATTACAAATGTCATTTGAGGATATTGTATTGTTAGATGATTCAAAAAGAGCGATCCCTAATATGTTGTGGTATGATGTTAAATTATTAATTATATTTGAAGAAATGTTGTTATTAAAACTATCATCTAGCTGAATTCCAAAAATACATCCAGGGTTCAATAAGGCGGTGTGATTATAAATATTGTTTAATGTCACATAATTATAGTTGGAATACACCGATAGCCTAATGGGATAAATATTGCGATTTGCGGACATATTGTAAATATGATTAGATGTGATATTATTATATAATGATGAAAAAAGATATATCCCCAAGGAATCGTCGTTTTCATTAAATTCATAAATGTTATTTGAGTCAATGGTATTGTTATTACAATTCAATAAATACATTCCATATGCATTTTCATTTGCAGTTGTCAAATTAGTTATATAATTTGAATATATTGTGTTATTAGAGGAGCTAGTGAGGTAAAATCCATAAATAAATCTTTCAGCACTTAGATTGTAAACTCTATTAGTGTCTATTATATTTTCATAAGAATCATTGAGATATATACCAAATAGTCTCTTCCATCCTGAGGATTTATTTATAATATCACAGATAAAATTGTCAATTATGGTATTATTATTGGAATGATTGAGACCTATACCCCCTGTCGTCTGATTATTAATCAAACTTCCACTAATATTAGAATTTGAGGATGAATTAATATAAACACCAAATGTTCCATTTTTTACAGTAAAACCACTGATATTTACATAATTTACCGAATTAACGAAAATGCAATTTGAACTACCATTTCCATTTATAATCGTGATATCTTTATTTTCACCTATGAGGTTAATTGTTTTATTTATGATCACATTTTCATAATAGATGCTAGCATGAACATATACTGTGTCTCCCGGGTTAGCGGCATCTATGCCTTCCTGGATGGTTGTGTAGGTTTGGCTAGGGCCGACGTGGATGGTAACGGCTTTGACGTTGGATGTATAGTAGTTTGTGAGTTCCAGCATAGCAAATAGACTGAGGAATAGAAAAAAACAAGTTAAGATAGCATTATACTTTTCCTTCATTGGATCACGATTTCGGAAGATGAAAGGTGTTTTGAAATATTAATGGTTTTGACTCAATTATCGGCCTTACCCCTTGTCGTTATATTTTATTCATCCAACTTCTATAGTTAAAAAGATGAGGTGTTCTTAGTTAAGTAGTTTTATGATTG
>CBDVCK010000127.1:0-9562 GCA_965372465.1 uncultured Thermoplasmata archaeon
ATTATATCCTCATCCAGTGAAGTGTGGATTGGGCATGGAGATCAACCGAAGGGGGAGGTCTGGAGTTATCCATGGGAGGGTCAAATCGATGAAGTCCGCATCTCTGATGTTGCCCGCTCAGCCGATTGGATCGCCACCGAATTCAACAACCAGAACGACACGAGCTCATTTTACACTGTGGGCCATGAAGAAATCAATCTAGATTGTTGGCTTTACCGCAAACCGATTACAATCAATTCCTCGCAAGTTGCGGGGGACCTTACTGATTTCCCGATTCTCATAAATATTCTTGATTCGGATATTCAAAACAAGGCCTGCTCTGATGGATTTGACATAGTATTTACAGAATCCGATGGTATAACAAGACTGGACCATGAGATCGAGAGATATAATAGCAGCTCAGGAGAATTAGTTGCATGGGCTAAGATTCCCGACCTTTCCTCATCATCTGATATGTTGTTATACATGTACTACGGAAACAGTGCCATTACTTTTCCAACAGAGAACCCAATAGAAGTATGGGATGATAATTATATGATGGTTCAGCATTTGAATGAAACTTCAAAGACAGCAGGAACTTATAACGACCATCTTGATTCTACCTCAAATGATAATGATGGAGAAGCAGAGAATGGCGTTACTATGGATGCTACTGGGAAGATAGATGGTGCTGATGACTTTGATGCAAATAATGATTATATCGAAATTGGTTCTGACCCTTCATTAGATTTAACAACTGTTTTTACTGTAGAAGCTTGGATTAATTTGAATGGAGCTGGCGGTTATCAAACAATTTATACTAGTGGTACTGAGTCGGATAATTATTGGGAGGCTTTGATAGAAAGTGATGCTCTATCTTATAGAGATGATATTTCTGGTTCCTATTATAATGCAGGTACTACTTTAACTTCAGGAGTTTGGTATCATGTCGCTATCGTCAAAAATGGAGACGCTGGAACTAATATGAATTTTTACCTCGATGGCAAACCAGATGGCACTGCTTCAGTCGGTTCTGCTCTTTCGTCTGGAACTAAATATATAGGAGCAAGAAATGAAGCGGGAATTACCCATCTTTTTGATGGGATTTTAGATGAGGTCCGTATCTCAAACAAAGCAAGAAGTGCGGAGTGGATTAACACTTCCTATTTGAATCAGGAAGTTCCAGGTGCATTTTATTCAATTGGTAATGAAGAGACCAATCACAATTATGATGATGTCATAATCGGCGCACATGGTTACAATGGAGATAAGGGCAGAGCCTACATATTCTTTGGTGACCCTTCATTTTCCAGAAATTTATCAGCTGGCAATGCCGACGTGATCATAGACGGAGGTGCATCAGGTGATCGCTTTGGTTGGGATGTTTCAAAAGCCTCCGATGTGAACGATGATGGGTTCAATGATATGATTTTTGGAGCACCAGGGTACAATAGTAATGCAGGCTCAGCCTACCTTTTCTACGGTGATGATGCTCTGCCATCTATTACAGATGTTGCAAGTGCGGATGTGAAATTGAATGGAGAGAATAGTGGAGATGAATTCGGACATTCGGTATCATATGCAAAAGATGTTAACAACGATGGATATGACGATGTGATTATCGGCTCCCCGGGATATAACAGCAGCATGGGTGCCGCATACATTTTCTTTGGAAATGATTCTTTTAGTAATGTTCTGAATGCATCAGATGCAAACTTATCGATTAATGGGAAAGCCCTGGGAGATCGGTTCGGATACTCTGTATTTTATGCAGGAGATATAAATAGTGATGGCATATCTGATGTGGTTATAGGAGCACCATATTTTGATAATGGGCCATTTTCGGATGCAGGTGCCGTTTATGTTTTCGAAGGTGGAATATCCATGGATAACATTACCGACTGGGCCTATTACGGGGAATTTACAAATGATCATTTGGGTTGGTCTGTTTCCTATGCTGGAGATGTGAACAGTGATGGTTTCAATGAGATAATTGTTGGTGCGCCAAAAAATGATGAGGGGGGAATTAACGGAGGTAAAATATATTTATTAACTACTATTCAATTGTTTACAATTTCAAATATTATTGCAACGCCCAGCATTGTGGAACCTGGTGGTTATGTCAATATCACCTGCACAGTAATTGGACCTTTAGGAATCGGTGCTGTTTGGGTAAATATCACCTTACCTGGGGGTGGATACACAAATGTAACATTGACACAGGGGATTGGCAATACATGGTATTTCAACAACACCTATCTGACTCAAGGAACATATCAGTTCACGCTCTGGGCCAACGATATCCTAGGGAATTGGACAAAAAGCAGTATTTTCCAGTTCGAGGTTTTGAATAACCCACCAATATTATCCACTCCGCAGGTAAATCCCGCGGTGGGTTACATTGATTCCGATTTCAACTTCACAGTGAATTATACTGATTTAGATGATCATGCACCTTACAACATCACTTTAAATATCTCGGGTGTAGGTGTTTATGATCTTATAGAAGCTGATTCTTTAGACTTAATCTACGATGATGGAAAATTGTATTTCTACAATATATCTGGATATTCAGTTGGACAATATTCTTTTCATTTTGCAACCAATGATTCTTTTGGGAACTGGACCGAAACCGGTATTTTGCAGTTCGACGTCATAAACAGGGAGCCGACATTATCATTAGTGCAGGTCAATCCGTCATCAGGAAATGTTGATTCCTGGTTCAATTTCACTGTGACGTACACTGATTTGGATAACCATGCTCCCGACATTATATTGTTGAATATTACTGGGTTAGGGGTTTATGGCGTGCTTGAAGTCGATGCACTGGATACCGATTACACTGATGGCAAGCAATATTACTCCTATATTGCAGGATTTGCCGTGGGTAACTATCCCTTCAATTTCATAGCAAACGATACTCTTGGGAATTGGACAGAAAGCACGTTCTCGCAGTTCGATGTGATTAATAGGGCACCGACATTCTCATCCCTGCAGGTAAGTCCTTCAACAGGGTATGTGGATACATGGTTCAATTTTACTGCTATATATACCGACCTGGACAATCATACTCCCTATATCTTTGATTTGGATATTACCGGGTATGGTGTCTTTGGCCTGATAGAGGCAGATGCACTGGATACCGATTACACTGATGGCAAGTTGTATTATTACAATATTTCAGGATTTTCAATAGGTAATCATTCCTACCATTTTGAAGCTAATGATACTATCGGTAGTTGGGTAGTAAGTGAGACCATACAATTTTATGTGATTAACAGGGGACCGGCGCTTTCAATCGAAGATTTGGATCCAGGATCAGGTTTTGTTGACACCTTGTTTAATTTCAGTGTGAATTACACTGATTTGGATGACCACGTACCCGACATTATTACCGTGAATATTACAGGTTATGGAAATATGGTTCTATTTGAGGTAGACTCATTAGATACAGATTTAACTGATGGTAAAAGGTATTACCGCATACTTACTGGCTTCACTGTGGGTACGCACAATTATCATTTTGCAGCCAATGATACATTTGGCAACTGGACCGAAAGCGCAAATTTCCAGTTTGATATTTTCAACAGGCCGCCTTCGTTTTCTTCCCCACAGGTAAATCCAATTATAGGTTATACAGACACCGGATTCAATTTCACTGTGACGTATACAGACCTGGATAACCATGCTCCTGATATCATCACAGTGAACATAACAGGCGTAGGAGTTTATCCTTTGAATGAATTGGATCCTTTGGATACCGATTATACAGATGGAAAATTATATTATTTCAACACAACAGGGTTTCCCCAAGCTCTGTATTCTTTTAACTTTGCAGCCAATGATACGCTGGGAGACTGGATTGAAAGTGGAATTTTGCAGTTCGATGTGATTAACAGAGGTGCGCAGCTTTTCTTGGAACAGGTAAGTCCGACATTCGGCTATATTGATTCCGATTTTAATTTCACGGTGACCTATATCAATCTTGACAATTATTCTCCTGATATCATTACACTGAATATAACGGGTTTTGGAGTATATCCTTTGAATGGAGTTGATTCTTTCGATTTGGATTATACAGATGGCAAGTTGTATTATTACAACATGTCAGGAATCTCAATTAGTCAGTATTTCTTCCATTTTGCTGCAAATTTTACTGGTGGAAATTGGACCGAAACCGGAATTTTGCAGTTCGATGTAATTAATAGAGACCCGATACTGTCCTTGTGCCAGGTCAATCCTATAATGGGATATACGGACATGTGGTACAATTTCACTGTGGTTTATACTGATCTTGACAATCATCCCCCAAATTCCTTTTCACTTGATATTACAGGATTTGGTACTTTTTCCCCATTAGAAACTGATGCGTTGGATACAGATTTTACTGATGGTAAATTATATTATTTCAATACCACAGGGTTTCCCTTAGGTACTTTTTCTTTCCATTTTGAGACTAATGATATTATTGGTAATTGGACAATAAGCGGCGTATCTCAGTTCGATGTCGTAAATAGGATTCCGACATTATCAGGAAGCCAAGTCAATCCATTGACAGGGTTTATTGACACATGGTTCAATTATTCTGTAACGTATACTGATTTGGATGACAATCCCCCAGATGTAATAACTGTAAATATCACTGGTATGGGCGTTTATGATTTAATTGAATTTGATTCCTTGGACATGGATTATACCGATGGCAAGTTATATTATCTCAATATGTCAGGATTTTCAACGGGCACTCATTCATTTAATTTCGCAGCAAACGATACCATTGGAGATTGGGTTGAGAGCACAACTTTGCAATTCGACGTTGTTAGTAGAAGCGCTCAACTTTCCATGGAACAGGTAAATCCAACCTTGGGTTATATCGACACTGGATTCAATTTCACTGTAACGTATACCCATTTGGATAATTATTCTCCATATCTCATTTCGGTGAATATTACTGGACTAGGGTTCTATCCCTTGAATGAGGTTGATTCCCTAGATTCAGATTACACTGATGGCAAGTTATATTATTTCAACTTATCAGGATTTGCAATTAGTCAGTATTCCTTTCATTTTGCTGCAAATGTAACTAGTGAGAACTGGGCAGAAAGCGGAACTTTACAGTTTGATGTCATCAATAGACCTCCGGTTTTATCATCAGCACAGGTTGATCCTCCTTTGGGTTACATAGATACATGGTTCAACTTTACAGCTACTTATACCGATTTGGATAATCATACTCCGGCCACCATCACGTTGAATATTACAGGTTTGGGAATCTATGTTTTAAATGAAGTTTATCCTTTGGACATGGATTACAGTGATGGCAAGGCATATTATTACAACCTTTCAGGATTTACAGTTGGACAGTATTCCTTTAATTTTGCTGCATCAGATATGATTGGTGAGTGGGCAGAAAGCGGTATATTGCAGTTCGAAACTTTAAACACCGCTCCAACCCTGGTATCAGAAAGTGTCGATTCCTTGACAGGGTTTCCAAACACCTGGTTCAACTTTACGGTAACTTATGTAGATCTAGATAACCAAGCTCCTGATGTCATCACAGTAAATATTACAGGTTATGGATTATTTAATTTAGTGGGACTTGATCAATCTGATTTGGATTTCACTGATGGTAAAGAGTATTATTTCAATACAACAATACCGGTAGGCTCGTATTCCTTTCACTTTGCAGCCAATGATTCATTAGGTTTATGGGGGCAGGAAACTCCTGAGATTATTGGATTGATTATCACTCAGAACCATGGAGTTCTTTATGCAATTGACAGTTCTGTTTATTATGGCGATGAGATTAACCTTAATGCAGTATTATTAGATGACGATACCAACCCAATCCCAGGTGAGATTGTTGATTTCTATCTTGATTTGAACAACAACGGGATTTATGAAACCGAGGAGTGCGCAGGATCTCAAACAACCCAGTTGGACGGAAGAGTTACCGTTACTTACACCTCAGTTATTGATTCTGGTACATACAATTTTACGGTGATATATAATATCTCTGGAAATATTGATGTTGACAGCGATTTCGGGTTGTTGACTGTAAATCCAAAACAAGCCACCCTCACTGCCATATCCAACCTTGTAGAGGTTGGAGAAACAACATATTTGAATGCCACGTTAATGGATGTAAACAGTAATCCAATCGAAGGTGAGCAGGTAGCCTTTTACCTAGATAGGAACGGGAATGGCATCTATGAGGGCAGCGATTTTATTGTAGGTACCATGACATCATCTTATGGTGTTGTGTCAGTTAATTATTTCATCAATCTAAATCCAGGTAATTATGGAATCTGGGCAAAGTACCTCGGGTCTTCGAATTACGTGGTAAACGAGATTGAGGGATTATTGACAGTGCAGAAAACTGGAAACATTGCCCCAATCATTCTATGGAACGTACCCGATCAAATAAAACCTGAGGATAGTCCCCCATGGATTTTAGACCTTACATCCCATGAGATGGATAATGAAGACTCCGGGATATACCTGAATTGGTATTTAACAGATGTCGATTCAACATTTTATACTGTCATAGGAATGAACAGCAGTAATGATGAGCTGACATTTATTCCTCACGAGAACGGTTTTGGCAGTGATGAAGTGATATTATGGCTTGTTGACAGTAGTGGTGATAAGGATTCTCAAATGCTATGGATTAATATCACTCCTGTAAACGATCTGCCATATTTTGATCCACTACCTCCGGATATCTTTGTTCATTATGATGATCCAAGCACTTCAGATGACGATCCCAGTCCATGGGACTATAGTTTCTACGTTCATGATATAGAGACCCCTCTCGACGAATTAATCCTCACGACATCACAGCCATCGGTAGATTCAGGTGATGGATATGTTGAAGTGGATGGATTGCAAATTGCATTTCACTATCCGCAAAGTAGAGTTGGTGAGAGTATTCTTATCACCCTATCACTCTCGGATGGTACAGATATCACTCAAACAATGATAAGGGTAAATGTTACCTCAGATTGGGTCCCTGAGCTTGTTGCCAAGATTCCAGATGTTGTTCTTCAAGAAAATTCAACTCTCTACAATGTATTTGACCTAGATGACTATTTTAGAGATAGAGATAATGATAGTTTGTTCTTTACATCTGGATACTTCAATATTAAGGTTGATATCAACGATAACAATACAGTTGATATAACAGCTCAAGGACAATGGACAGGAGAAGAATACGTAACATTTAGAGCTGAGGACCCCATAGGGGCGATATCTGAGGACACCATAACTGTAACAGTCATACCGGTTAATGATGCTCCTGTTATATCTGGTGTACCCGATTTGTTTGTCCATTATGATTATTCTTATGCGTTTGATATCTCTCCATATATCTCCGATCTAGATAACCCGCTTTCGGATCTTGTTGTTTGGACCTCTGAACTGACAGACAATATTAGACTGCAGCAGTCAAACAATCTCGGAATAATCATATTATATCCCGAGTCAATGAACGGGATGACGATACCTACAACAATCTATGTTTCCGACGGGATGTGGACGGCCTCTCAACAGATAAATATCACGGTCACCAACAATTTTCCACCAGAATTGGCATACAATCTGCCAGATGTTTTCTTTGATGAGGATACAATCCTAAATGGAGCCTTCACCCTAAATGATTATTTCTTTGATATAGATGATAATGTTCTGTTCTACACAAACGGCAGTAAATTCATAAATATCACAATCAATGAGGATTTAACAGTCGATTTCTCTGCACCTGAGAATTGGTATGGCTCAGAGTTCATAACCTTCAGGGCAACGGATCCCAAGGGTGCCTTGGCCGAGGACAAGATTCTTGTGGTTGTCGTACCGGTAAACGATCCTCCGAACTTAAGAGAAATTCCAGGGCAGGAGAAGGATGAAGGAGACGAATGGATATTGGATCTATCTCTGTATATTGAGGATGTTGATAATGACTTATCCGAGCTCATAATAACAGTGGAGAGTGAGGCTGGCCAGAGTTATGTAAACCTAGTGGGGAACATTCTCATATTCAATTACCCGAAAGGTATCCGAGAAGACACGATAACGATTTCTGTTAGCGACGGTGAGCAAGAGATCCAAAGGAGTTTTACGGTTGATATTCATAAACCAGTGCAGATTGCCCCAAATATCTGGGATTTAATTCCCTGGCCTTGGGTAATCTCCATCATAGTAGTGGCAATTGGTGGTGCATTTGCGATTTACAAGAAGAAGAGCAAATATCAGGTTTATGAAGCGTTTTTAATTCATGAGAAAGGGCTGCCCATGGCTCATGTATCACAGGAAGAAATCTCGGAACTGGAGGATGTTGTGGTTAGTGGAATGTTTACAGCGGTCCAGGATTTCATTAATGATGCTTTCTCGGGCAATTCATCCGATGCCGAATGGGAACTTGACGAGATGAAGTTCGGCGAGCATAAGATATTGATTGAAAGAACAAAGAATCTCTATTTGGCTGTGATATTCGAGGGTTATGGGCCAAAGCTCAGATCTCGGGTGAAGAAGTTACTAGAGGATATCAATGACCAATATGGCCAGGTAATTGAGCATTGGGAGGGGGATATTGCAGAGATAAAGGGAATAAAAGCAATGATTGTGAGTTTGATTCCAGACAAGACAGAAAACGTTATTGAATCAAAGGGTGAATCTGAACCCTCCCAGCAGGAAAGTAAGAATGAGACTTTTAAAAATCCTTTGATGGATTTAGAGGATAAAGACGATATTCGTGAATGTCCTGTTTGTGGGAGTGTAATCACCACAGAGTTAACCAAATGCCCTGATTGTGGCATTGAATTTGTTGAATTGAAGGAAATATCATCCCATATATCTTCTTCGCTTAACATCCAGGAGAAAGAGCCAGAAAATTCCGAGGAAGGGAGCCATAACCCCGAGCGTCAAGAATAATTATTAATAATTATACAGATAAATTTAAAAAGTAGCAAAGAAAGTACTCCTCGGAGATGAATATTTAAGGTACTGCGCTCCATGTAGAGAATAATATCGATCTTCGATTTGATATTGGCGGTTTATATATGGGTGGTTTAAAGGAAGTCCAGAAGAAAATAATTCTTTTAGGCGATGGAGCGGTGGGAAAAACAAGCCTGATACGCAGGTTCGTGGTGGACAAGTTCAACGATAAATATATCGTCACCATCGGCTCAAAGGTCACAGCAAAAGCCTTACAACTTGAGAAGGATAATGATGTAATTAAACTTAAACTTCAAATCTGGGATATTTTAGGACAAAAGGGCTATTCAAGGCTTCATCAATCAACTTTTAAGGGAACAGATGGGGTTATGATGGTGTCAGATATGACAAGAAAAGAAACATTGCTCAGCATAAGAAGCTATTGGCTACCAGAGGTAAAGAATTTAGTAGGAACAGTCCCTTTTGTTATACTGACAAATAAATATGATCTTACCCGAGAAGCTGAGATTAAAGAGGAAGATGTAAAAAAATTTGCATCAAGATACATGGCTCCGTATTTTTTTACAAGTGCGAAAAACGGTGAAAATGTGAAAAATGCATTCTTTGCCTTGGGTAATAGAATGCTTGAAAC
>CBDVCK010000128.1:0-9517 GCA_965372465.1 uncultured Thermoplasmata archaeon
GAAACTTACACATGGACATTCTTCGACGGAAAAGATTGGATAACACTTGATGGAGCCCTGCCGCAGCACGAGTTCACTGTACCCGGAACATATGAAATCACCTTGGAGGTAATGGACACCAGTGGCAATTCGGATTCTGATACTATTCTTATCACAGTTGAAGAAGAGGAGGAAGGTGCGGCTCCGTTGGAATTATGGTGGTTGATCTCATTGATATTCATAATCATCGCAGTAGTGATTTTTTTGGTGCTGTTTCTCGTGACCAGGAAAAAGAAAGAGGAAGAAATCTTGCCGCCTGTGGCTGAATCTGTTCCCCCATCTCCACTTCCATCTGTTGCTCCACCACCCCCGGCAGGTATTACAAAGATCACGAGAAGAACCAGATGCCCAACATGCAAGAAAGAGTTCAGTATAGAGGTAAGCGGCAGTGGTCTGATGTCTGTGACATGCCCGCACTGTGGAACCTCAGGGCAGATGAAATCATAAATATCACTTGAACAGTCAATATATGAAAAATTTGCTCATTTAAATGTGTTATCAAATTAAAAATAAGAAAATTCCTATACACAAAAAACCTATATATATTAATTCCAAATATGACCCTTGAACTAAGAACTAGATGAAAAGATTATGGTTGGTCTTCAAGGAAAATTACCAAAGGTGATGTATATGGGGGAGAAGAAAATCAATTTTTAGGGTATATCTGACTTTGGTCATTCTTCTGGTGAATACAGTATTTGTTGCAGGTGTAGCAAATACACCTTTCCTCGTCGGTTCCTCCGAAGAAAAAACTTTGGGAGATCAGGCCCCACAACAGGCGACAATCAACTGCCCCAAATGTAACAAAGATGTTGCAGCGGGAACCAAGTTCTGTCCGGATTGCGGGGAGAAGATCGAAGGGTAAAGGAAACTTTTTATTTCAAATCCCGATAAAAGTGAACTTAGTAGCGGTAGTTGTGGATATCTGATAGCCCAGTCCTATCTCGATTATGGGATCAAATGCCCCTTGCGGCATCACAGTAGAATGCCACCTCCATTTTTGCCAAGAAGAATTGAAATAGTTGATACCTTTTGTATATTCTATGTTATCACAATACCAATCTGCTGAATCATTTTCTTTGAGTTTTAAAGGCAGGGCGAAGGTATCGTATCCTGAAAAATAACTTGCAGTCCATACTCCTATGCTGTAAGTACTGGCACCTTTGAAATCTGTATCATTGAATGGGATAACCATGTAATAGTATTGCGTGCCGGGCAGTGCCACGCCCGGATGTACTGCCAATTCATTTCCAATTGGGGTTGTTGTTAAGAGGAAATAGTCCACACCCTCCACACCATAAAAACCATCCCTGGTAGTGGAGTAATATACCTTATATTGTATAAGCCCAGAGCTAGCAGGTTGAGACCATGTTAGAGCCACATCACGTGTTATGGAATCAACCGTGGCTAAGAGATTTCTGGCATCTGAATTATAATCAAAACCTTCAAAGCCATTCGAATCGTATTTGATCATAGCAGCTGGCATTCCAACGAAAGTATATTTTTCAGGTGAATTGAAATTAATCTCACAACCTCTTCCCATCTCTAATCTGGAGTTGTTCGTATTACCATCTCCAAAATAATGTGGTACCCATTTATGGGAAGTTGAATTTATATATTTGATGTAGGTAGCACCCATGTCAATTGTTAGTTCATCCACCCGTAAAATTTGCAATGGCTCCAATGGAAGGGAAAACGAGGATTTACCTGAAGGAAAGAGTCTCGTCCATTTGCCAACCGTTCTTGATGTGCCGCTTATCTCATTTGATTTGAACACGGCCCTTAGGATATAATAATACTCCATGGGAGCTGAGTTTGAAGCAGCTTGAGTATCGTTCCAGGTAGACCTGAGTGGAATTATCAATCCATCCACAGGATCGGTTCCATTAGCTAGTGTATCGGAGGTATCTTTCCAAGGAGTGGAAAAATCAAAATCGATCTGCGAGGCGGATCGATAAATAAGATAATTTGACACACCTGCCGTCTCCGACATAGTCCAATTGAGAATGATATCGTCCACTTGGGAATCTATATGAAGTTCAGGTGGTGAATTTCTGAACACCTCTAAAACCTTTGAGGCCAGATTATTTGTTTCATCGAGCTCGATTATCAAACCCGGGGAAGGATAATCCAATGCAATATAAATCATATATAGTCCAGACAATGGCGGTTGCCATGACATGTTCAAAGTGAGGTTATCTCCGACATCCAAATAAGGTATGGTTTGGTTAACCCCGATCATGGTTCCTCCCAGTGCGGGATGGCCATTGTAAAATGACACTTTGATGTCGGTAACATTAACCTCTCCCAAGTTATGGATCCTAGCAAATAATTCAACTGTTGAACCCTCTTGTACAACAGAACCAGGTGAAAATGAGATATCAGAAGATGTTATCACAACATCGGGATATTTCAGGTTCTCAGGAGGATTTATCACAGACAAGAAAGAGCCAAAGGATGCCCCGTCAAAGTCCCCATTGAAAACTGAAATCGGAAGGTTTGATTGGATATGCAGGACGTTGCCTCCCCATCCTCCCCATTCCCACCACCAGGGTCCTGCACCACTGAGATCATCAGCATCGATAGTGAAGTCAAAGAAGGTATCCCTACCGCTGCCTGGAGCCCAGCTGTAAGTCAATGAGGTAATTTTAACCACAGTATTGTTCTTATCATAAACAAAGACTTGTAAATCATTTGCTCCACCGTTCTGGGCATATGTGAACACCTCCTGGCTGAAAATCCCTGTTGACACGGAAGGGGAGAGGTCTGCAAACTCCTGTCTTTGATCCGATATAGGACCGATATAAACCAAAATATCCTTGTCTGCAATTATTTCAAGGTAATCATCATCTATGAGGTTATTTGAATTATGATAGAGAGTTACACCTGGTCGCGTGACAATGGGATTTAAAAATTCCGAGACGCTTCTTTGGGTTAAAATATCGAATCTGTTCATCAACTGCGACCTGCTGTCATCACCATCGCTTAAATCTATTACATCCACTGTTGTATTATCCTCAAGGGGAAGTATTGTAAGAGATTCTGAGGCGAAGACAAAAAAACGTTTTCCCTTCTCGGTTCCGTTTATTGAAGGAGGAGTTACTGTCCAGTCAACACCACCTGGAACCTTTCCTGCCAAAACCGATATTTGAATATTGCTTTCTATCTTCACTATATCATCATCAAAACCTGTAACCTTGTAGATTTCCACATCCGAATTTGAAAAATCCGCACTGCTGCTTGTAAGTGTTTGCGAATCGTCTCCATCCGAAATATCGGTTATGGTGACCGAGGTGGGAGGTAAAGGATTTATTCTGGGGACAAAGATGAACATTTCTGCAGGTGCAAAACCATAGAGCAGTGTGCCGTATTTCTGTCCTTGGTTTGTTGGCAGATATGACATCCAAGAATTACCACCAGAGGTATTCAATGCGTTTCCACTGAGAACCGTAGCATTGTTTGTAGCGTTTATATCCACGTGAACATCAGTAAGCGTTGTAGTCCAGCTCTCACCTTCGTTTACAGAGAATTGGAAAAGCTGATTGCCGTTTGAGATATCAGTTACCTTTACCTGGGTATTATCCACCTGACCAATCACCATCAAGGTTCCTCTTACGAATGTAACATACCTATTAGGCCTTCTGTACTCCATTCCCATGAGGGTTGAGGAATTCAAAAGTACACTATCTGTAGCCATGGGATTGAACGATGAGTTGGCAAATATATTGGTAAACTCGGATATGCCGCTAGGTATACCAAATGGAATGGTTATATTCACTACGATTTGCACCATTGAATAAGGAGGTATGATCCCAGTGTCAGGGACACCATCCATTGCAGCCCCTGTTTCTGTATCATTAAGGGGTGTGACACCATCGAATTGCAGTAATTCCACTGCCCAACCCGAAACTGATGAATAACTGATATCGATTACATCATCGAAATTATGATTATTGGATACATTGAGAATGTAGGATAATGTCATCCCCTGGATCCCGATTTGGAACTGCCCTGGCTCTATGGAAACCAAGGGTAACGTAGGATTGGAATCGAAGACCCAGCCTTCCAATGAAGATGTAGGATCATTATGACCTAAACGACCCCCTGAGCCTTCCGGAACCCTGGCAGCGCTTTTGTTCACGGTATGCGAAGAACTCCATCCGACCATATCAAGCAGGCGCCCGGAATCATCATAAAGATAGATATTATCACCAGAGGGATTCATTTGATTGAAAAGATTGGGATCGTCAGGCTGGGAGAGAACGAAATACGGATTAGAAGAGGTAAGAATAAGACTTTGTGAAATTCGGAATTCGTTATCACAGATTATACTATAATCCTGTATATCCAAAGTGCCTCCGCCCACATACATCAATTCTATAAACGCATATTCCGGTGCCCCGGGATTGAATACCACCTCGTTGAGCACCACTTCTGAGCTGAAATGTGTAAGTGGTACATTGTTTTGAGAGCCAAAGGTCGGACCTGATGTGATATTTCTACTCCATGAATTGGTGTAATTACCCATATCTAATATTCGTTGTACACTCTCATTTGGCAGTGGATCGGGTACGGTCCCCTTTTGTCCGTAGGAAATTTTCTCGATTAACACTCCGTTTTGAAAGATGGAAATGGTGTCTCCTTCAGAGTTCAAACCAAAAGATGTTGTCACATTAAACAGAGCATATGAATCTGCATTTGCTGTTGGGATGGTCCATATTCCGGAAAGGGGTCCAGAATCGGATTCGAAGGAGAAACCTGAACTGAAGTCGATTTGTGGATACCATGGATTGTAGATTTCGATTTGTGCCGCAGCTGATTCATTATCAGAAAATTCGGTGATAAGAACTTCCAGGGGATTGTTGAATGTCCAGCCCGCAGCTTCGGATGTTGTATCATTGAACCCTTGATAGGTACCGCTACCATCAGGAACCCTGCAAACACTCATGCTCTGAAAATGTGGAGAATTCCATCCAACCATATCTAACAGCCTTCCGGAATTATCATACAGATATACATTGTCACCCGAAGAGCTCATTTGACTGAAGAAGGTGGGATCATCCGATTGAGTAAAAACAAAATATCGATTTGAGGGAGTTAACGTCAAACTGATTGGAATTGCATATTCACTATCACAGACTATTTTGTAATCCTGAATATCCAAAGAACTTCCTCCTAAATACATCAACTCTATAAAACCCAATTCAGGCGTTCCGGGATTGAACATCACCTGATTAAGTATTACATCAGGGGTTAAATCGATTGCCAGAACATCGTTCTGAGTCCCCCATGTCGGGCCAGAAGAGGTGTTGCGGAGCCATTCATTCGTATATCGGGCCGTCACTGCATCGTATCGCCTTACCACTGATTCGCCACTTATGGGATCAGGGGTTGTTCCCTCCAACCCATAAGAGACCTCATCCATGAGAATGATATTTCCTCCACCCAGGTCCTGATACAGACCAATGGTATCGCCTTCAGGACCGATTGTTCCCCCGGAGAGAGTAAAAACACCGTAATCATAACCTGGAATCGGATTTTTATCCCAAGTTCCTGACATGGGAGTGATACCGTCCAGGGAAAGGAAATAACCTTCTGCAACCTGATCTACATCCTTTGCTCCGAAATTGAATAGTTCGATTTGCGGGGTTGCTGAGCTGGAATCCGAAAATTCGGTTATCCGCACACCTGTAACTTCGGTTTTATAGTAATTTTGCGCATCAGATAATGCTGAAATCATATCAGCATAATCGTTTCCCATAGCTATTGTCAATGTAAATGTTTTTGATGAACTGATATCTATTGTTTCACCATTCCATCCAATCGTTGTGGTACGATTTCCAGGTGTGGTTCCTACAGTAGCATTTGGAGCGTGAATTCTGTTATACAACCAGGTTTCATTCTCCCAATATACTTTATAATCATCATATGTTGCCGGATGGTAATCTTCAGAGTAGTAATGAGTGATGGGGTCAGAAGCAATTGCAGAGCCGAATCCTATTGTTGTTCCCCCATCATCCTGGGCCCAGTATGTCCCATTTGTTGAATCAAAACCGTCTATATCATCTCCGCTGTCCCCACCCACTCCAAATCCAGCTCCAACCTGGGAGAGGGGTAATTCCAAACCCATGCAGACGCCTGTAATCGGGATACCCTTTTGGTTGGATAATGTCCATTGTATTATTGCCCAATCTTTATTCACCACTGTCCAAGCCGTTTGGTTTATGAGTATATCATTTGGATCATTGGTACCTGCACCCGTATTCTGGAATGATGCAATGCTTTTTTGTGTTGTCCCATCGTCGATTATCATTGTTGCATCGTTAACCTTTGTAAGATCATCCTGGTTTACATAAGGCCATGAACCAAAGGAGTCGGCTATATCCTCAGTATCCGGGGTATGATCGTAGTTGTCCTGGTCAATCACCAATCCAATGAACCCAAAGCCGCTCGATGGGTCATTCGTGGTTTGATATGTACCCCACGTTAGTGGCAAGAGAAATCTTCCAAAATCGGAGAGCATGCGGATGTCAAGATTTCCCACATTGTGGTCTACCGTGGCTCCAGATGAAGTGGGTATCGGGAGTGATATTGCTACCAAAAGGGTGCTAACTATGAGAATCAAAATGCATGTTAATGAGAATATTTTTCTTTGCTTTAATTTACCTTTTCGCCCTATCATCTCGTCCCCTCTCCAATATATCACCTTTCAGAGACTACTTTTATATTAATTTGAGTCATTTATATATTTATACCATCCTTCTTATAATTTTACATGGCTTTTTATATGAATTAATCTTCCATCTTATATCATTTTACACAAAAATTAAATTGCTCAGGCAAGATATGAATCGCTAAAAGTACTGTTACTACAGGGATACCCCCTCCACCTCCAGGGACGGTTCAACAGGAAACACCTCCTCCGCCTCCTCCACCAAGTGATACAGTTGCTAAAAGAACCATGGATATAAAATGCCCCTCGTGCCAAAAAGAGTTTACAGTTGAGATCCAGGGCGAGGGTGTTATGACAGTGACATGCCCGAACTGTGGAACCTCAGGGCAGATGAAGGTCTAGATGTGTTTGTAGATATTCTGACCCAAATCGCCGCCTGTTGAAATCTCCTCCTCAATCTGTTTCAATTGGAGAATTCTTTTGAATGTCGGGGGGTGTGTTGAGCCCAGCTCGTTCCAGTTGCTCCATCTGTTTCTTGCTTCTACTTCCATAGCCTTTTCCAGCTCGTATTCGTCAAGGACTCCATCGCCGTCCAAGTCGTATTGTTCACGTTTTTCCATGATACTTGATATCTCCATCTTGGCTGAGACCGGATCACCGATGTAATAGACCCTTGCCCCTGCATTCTCCTTCTGTGAGAGTGAAAGGCCATATGTGATCTTGGCCAGGGCAGAGCTCAAAGCATGCGGATTCATGGTGATAAAGGCGGAATAGGAATCAGCGTAGTATTCCCTGAGTCTGGAGAGTCTTTTTACGAGAAGGAAGGTTATGTAATAGATTGCGAAGGCCAGGGCAGCTAGTACCAGGAGAGCCAGACCGCTTTCCTTTCTTGAGCTTCTTCCTCCGAAGAAGAACATGAAGGCTACCATATAGGCTAAAAGGGGAATTGCTCCTGCGATGGTCATAATTATGACATCTTTATGTCTAAGATGACCTATTTCATGTCCTAAAACGGCTTTTATCTCATCGTTATTGAGTCTTGTCAAAAGGCCTGTATGTACCGCCAGGGTTGCGGATTTGAGGGTTCTTCCGAATACAAAGGCATTCGGTGTCGGGTCCTCAACTATCGCAAGTCTCGGTTGAGGGATATTGGATTTCTGGCATAGTTCGGTTACCATGTTCTCCAGAAAAGGGTTCTCTCCCTGTTTGATATATTTTAGTTTTGTGGACCAGGCCACAATACCAGGGCCTATCAACCATTGTAGCAAGATGAACATGAATGTTAGAAAAAAAACCACGACCCAGCCATAAATTCCTGCGGATGGAATGAGCAGAACGGCTATTGCTCCGATCAAAATGAAAAGAAACAGCCAGACCAGGAACAAAGTTGTGGCCATGCCCCTCTTCAACGCGCCTAACGATGCCATCTATGGGTGATAAGATTTTTCAGATAAATACCTTTTCGTTCCTTAGGGATTCTTATTATGTGGTATTTTGGCGTTTTGGGGGTAATCACCAGGTACAATATATATATCCCAAATCTATCTGATAATACAGATTTAAAAAACCAAATATATAAATACAGCCATGGTTTTATACTAATATCCCATATATGCAAAGGATGGAAGTGTAAATATGAGGAAGTCTGTGAGTGTTACCATAGTGGGCGTGATGATGCTAACATTATTATTTGGACTGTTTGGGGGTGTAGTGGAGGAAGGGGAAGGGGCTCCTATTTATGATGGCCCTACTAATACGATTATTGTGACAGATTCACCAACATTCCTTAATACAATAGACTTATTTATCAGCGATGAATATTTCTGGTATAATTCTACCGATGGGAGCTACTCATCAAAAGCGAATATTTTAGTGAGTAGTGGTGCGACTCTAACTTTCCTGGCTGATGATATATTAAAATTTAATAAAAATGCCACAAATTCGTTAAATTTAACAGTTAAAGGAATAATTGATACTAGTGGTGTGGGCCCAACAAATATGGTTACAATTACCTCAAATGAAACTTTCCCTATGGTTGGAGACTGGGAAGGGCTAATATTTAACACTGCCGAAGCGTCGGGTTCCATTATCGATTATTTCACCATTTCTTATGCAACAATTGGGCTATATTGCGAAGATAGTTCGCCTACAATTACGAATTCCATAATTTCACAAAATTTAGAACAAGGTTTGTATATCAAAAATTCTTCACCAACCCTAAAAAGAAATGATATTTTGAATAATGGTGATTTTCCAGGTGATGTAGGAGTTTTTATCGAAGATTCTTCATTAATCGTTGAAAATTGTACGTTGAATAATTTACCTTATAAAGATATGATTATAATAGGTTCTTCCGATGTTATCTCATTAAATACCACATTTGATGACGATGAGGTAGATATTTTTCCACCTTCACAATTTACGGTTAAATGGTATCTCGATATATTGGTAATTAATAATGATACAGGTGACCCAATTTCTGGAATAGAAATAAATATTGAAAATAAAACAGGTGTGTCAATAAATGGAACCCCAGCTTATACTGACAATTTTGGGTATGTTCAATGGCTAAAAATAATAGAATATACTGAGGAAGGGTCGGCTTCCAATCCAGACCATACACCCCATAATATTTCAGCCTCGCACATTGAATATTATTCAAATTATACAATTAAATCAATAACCTCATCTATGAAAATTCAGATGAATCTTGATATGATTAAAAGAGATTTAACAACGAATTCAGAAAATATTTCATTGAACATTTCAGGTATCCCTGTTGCAAATGACCCTATTTTCTTTACC
>CBDVCK010000129.1:0-9469 GCA_965372465.1 uncultured Thermoplasmata archaeon
AGGATGCATTGTTCTGTTATAGAAAAGCTCTGAGATATGATACCCAGGACGAGGTATTATGGAACAATATCGGAAACGCGCTTTACAATCTTGGAAGGTACGACGAATCCATACCGTACTTCGAAAAAGCAATTGAAGTCAATCCAAAATACGAGATCGCCTGGAACAATATCGGCAATGCCTTGGATAAGATGGGTAAGCACGATAAATCCATAGAATTCCATGACAAGTCACTTGAGCTTATTCCTGATTTTGATTATGCACTCTATGCCAAGGGTTATGCCCTTTACAAACTCGGAAAAGCAGAGGAGGGGCTGCAGCTTATCGAGCTCTCACTTGATATAAACCCGAATTACGATCACGCTTGGCATGCTAAAGCCGATGTGGTATATAGTATAAACCGCCCCGAAGAGGCCCTGGCTTCTTTGGGTAATGCACTTATCCTCAATCCTGATTATGAAGAGGCCTGGATATTCAGGGGGGAAATATTTAACAAACTTGGCAGGTACGAGGATGCCGAGGCCTGCTTTGAAGAAGCCCTGCGATGTTTTGACAACGCCCTTATTTCCCATCCCGATGACATCGATAATTTTTATGGTAAGGCCAAACTTCTATTCGATCTAGACCGCTTTGACGATGCCATTGTCTGTTATGACAGGATATTGGATATCAAACCTTTTGATAGAAAGGCATATATTGAAAAAATTCGGATTTTGATAATCCAGGGAAAGCTCAAAGAGGCAATTGTTGCATGTAACGAGATTCTTAAACTTGATTCGGATAATGTAAAAATCTGGTATCTTGAAGCCAAGGCTTTAGTTGGTCTTGGTAAGAACAAAGAAGCGTTAGTATGTCTGGATAGGGCATTGGATTTGGCACCTGAGGATTTGGATACCAAAATAGAGAAATCCAAGGTTCTATCAAGCATAAAAAAGTTTGATGAGGCTTTGAAATGTATTGGGGAGGTAATTTCTGTAAATCCCGTTTCCGAAGAAGCGCTAATCATCAAAGGAATTATTCTTTTGGAGAGTAAAGATCCCGAAAAGGCTGTGGAATGCTTTGATTCTGTTTTGGGAATAAACTGGAAGAATGAAATGGCCTGGCAGCTGAAAGGAGAAGCGTACATGGCCCTTTCGAAATACAAGAAAGCGATTTATTGCTTTGACGAGCTTATCGGCATTAACCCGGATTTTGATCTAGCATGGTATCTTAAAGGGAAAGGCTTCCTTGATAACGGTGAAGCGAAAAAATCGGTGAAGTACTTTGACATTGCCCTGGAGATGGAGCCGGAAAATGAGGTGGTATGGATTGAAAAGGCAAAAGCGCATGAGACATTGGAGGAGTGGGATGATGCCAAGGCATGCCGTGCCAAGGCTGCCGCCTTGAATCCGGACAATAACCTTGCTTTGGGGGAGGATATGTTAGAGGATTCAGAAGAAGAGGGGACATTGCCCGATTGAGAGATGAAAAAATTTAAAGTCTCGTTTTCCTTTTTCGTTTGTGTGATGAATGAACCCTTGCTGAGGTTCCGGGAAAAACGCTTTCCCAAAGGGCCTGTGATGAGGATCTTGAGTTCTGAAATCTATGACCTTCCTAAACAGGCATCCAGGCAACAAAAACTATTATGACAAGCAGGCTCGGGATACTGACGAGGGCATTGAGAATGGGATCATCATTGGCTCTAATCCATTTCTAGAACTTGGCATTTTTTAAGAGATGCCGGTATTCGCAGCATTTCTTGTCATCCCTTTTATGGGATAATTAACTTATCTTATATGTAATAAATCATGATTTAGAAAAATCCAATTTGAGATTATTCCTTTGAAGGAAATCTATACCAAGGATGACCTCGACGCCCTCTTCATCCACATAATCGGTCCCAAATGGTTCATTGGTCACTCCAACGACTAACCGATCGGATATCGAGGAATCGGATATTGTAACCGAGGCCAATTTACCGACGATCTCATGTCGGGAGGCGGAAATGGCTTTGTAATCGCCATACATCTTCAACTTCAATTTTTTCGCTATTCTTTCACTAATTATGGTCTCATCAGCACCTGTATCTACAAAGGCCACGGTCATCTCAGATTTACCGTTAGCAGATAATACAATGGCCCTATATATTCTCCCCAATCTTACCACCGCTGAGCAAATAAATGATCTTGTTCCTTTTTCTATAGTTGTGGAAGTCACCCCTAACGTACAGTTTGTTACCTCTAGAAATTACTTTGAACTCATTACCAAACAACTCTTTGATTTTTTTACGGATTTTGTTGTGCTTCCTTTTATCCACTTTGAAACTTATCTCTCGCATTTCTATGGTTCTCATAACCAACGAGTTCACCATAGGTAATTTGATTTCTATGGTTATTAACCTTTCCCATAAAAAAAAACCTTTTCGATGTTGTAATTTACACTGGCATAGGCATAATTACCACAAAAATTATTATGACAAGTAGACTCGGGATACTGACGAATGCATTGAGAATCGGATCATCGTTTGCCCGAAGCAATTTCTCGAACTTGGCATTTTTAAAAAGATGCCAGTATTCCCAGCATTTCCTATCACCATGGGATAGCCGCGTAACCCACTTCTTAAACTCGGGGCCTTTTGGGAATGTGTAGATTCCCTCTTTTGTAAAAGAATCGATTCCTATATGTGAGATGTAGCCAGAGATCACCGCAAGTGTCAACTTCAGTGCGTTTACCCTTGACAGGATGTCTCCGGAGACCATCCCCCATACTATCACGGAAATCCCCAATGTCCAGAGAAAACCGAATAAAATCGAATGACCGAAAGGACTACGTTTATTTGGAGAAAGTTCGTCCAAATCCATCTCTGCCAGCATTGCCAAAAACCCTGCCAGAAAAATTCCCCAGGTTATTCCTGGAAGACCGAAAATGGAACCCAAGATTGCGCATGTCGCCATAGCAGCAAGTCCGTGGGCAAGTAGATTGGCCATTTTATATCAACCCCAAGAACTTCAGAATCGCTGCATCCAAACCCAAGAAGTACAGGATTATGGGAAACATCAGAACACCCATAAGATGAACCCTGGATAGGCCCAGTAAGGGAGGAATCAATCCCATACAGATTGCAACAGCCGCAATTGCCAAACCCAATGGCCCTGAAAGAAAGAATATCATGATGACCAGGAAAATAATGACGGTCATTACCATCTTCTTGTAGGGAAACTTGTTAGCAATTTTTGCAAATACCTTTCCAAAATAAAGTGTTAAAAAAAGAGCAACTACTGCCGCAATGAAAACCGAAACCAGCATCAGAGCCAATCCCACCGGAACCGCTTCGGCAGGCTCCCAGGGGTAGATGGAATCCTCCATAATGTCCTGAACTGCATGCATGGCCCCGCTTCTTGCCCTGAGTATTACATACAAAGCGATTACATTGAAAATTGCATTACTGGTATTCACACCGCTGTAGGCCACTATGAACTCCTTCTGGGAGTTTAGGGCTTCAGGATCTTGAGGTTTTGAGTCGTCCACAACATCTCCACCGGCAAGGGATTTGGCCAAGACGGTTGCCTGGGCGCTTGTGACCCCAGGATACCATCCAACCAATCCTCCTGCAAAAGTACCAGAGAGCGCACCGCGGACTTTTCGCCAGCCTTCAAGGTTTACATGAACATCCTTGATCTGCTGCTCGGGAATTGTGGGTGTATCAATCAGGGAGAGAAGCAGAGTGGATAGACCGAAAAGGCCTGTGAAAAGCGGGAAGAGAAGTGCGGTGCTCGGTGATATGGCAAGGGCGGGTATAGGGTACCAGTTGTAAGTGGTAAGACCGGGAGCACCAAGTACGATAAGCCCGAGAAAACCTGCAAGAATAAAAAGAGAAAGTGCAAAGAGCTTTTGTTTAAGGTGGGCTGTCTCTGTCACCCTGCCTTCCACAGAACCTTTTACAATTAATTCATCACCGATTTCTATCTTGGAAAAAGAGCCTTTGGAAATCAGTATCTCCCCTGTTTCATCCTCGATGAACATGGCATGCGGATTTGCGACTCTTGTGACTTTGCCCTTAACCGATACCGATTCTCCTACATGTGTGGGAACTTCGTTGATTGATATCATTTCATATTCTTTATTTGGAATTTCATCGTCCTTTAATGAGGGTTTTTCCTTTTCAAGTGATATCTTGAGCTATTTGAGTTTGGGAGGTTTTTTACTCTCCAATTCAGGCAGCTCACCTCTCTCATTTAAAATCAATAATGTCACAATCAATATCAAGATAAACGGAATAAACGGCCACAGTTTCTCGTAGGCAAAGACAGGACTACCCATAAGCAGTCTTGCAGGAAAGAGCGCGATTACCGCAACTATCACTGAACCGAAACTTCCCAGGGCCGAGCATTTGATGGCCTCGTACCCTCTTCCTGCAAGCATCAGTTTGTGACCCGGGAGGACGGATAAGGCTGTGTCCTCCTCGGGGGCTCCCAGGAAAACCGATGGGATGATATCCAGGAACGTGTGAGTGATCAGACAGCCTATAATTAGTGATGTTATTATGATGGCAATTTCGAAGGTGGAAGGGTCCATGCTTCCTAAAAAGGCTAAAGTAAAGGAAATGAGGGATGTCTGAAGCGCAAGAACCACTAAGGCTACATTATTTACATGAATACCTGGAATGAGGCCTGTTATTATCCCGAAACCCGACCCCATCAGGGTGAACAATATGACTGTTAAAAGTAAAATCGCGGCGTTCATGTACTTTAGAGGTAAGGAACCGGAATTTAAAAAACTTGCGTTATTTTGGGGTTTAAATGGGTTTTATGGGGTTTTAAGGATTTTTCACAACTATAATTTGACCTCTTTTATTATGGAGTAAGTAGGTCCTTCCCTTGAAAGTACACTCTTTTTCAATCTGATGCAATCCACCTTTTGAGTGCCGAAACTTTCTTCCCCATAATCCTTTAGAACCTGCGAAAGGACGTTCTTGTTCCTTGGACCCTTGACCCTTGCCAGGGTGATATGCGGACGGAAACCTTTTTTCTCTCTTTTAAAGCCAAGTTTAGAAAGTTCGCTATCCAGATTCCTTGAGATGTCAATTAATCCTTGTGCATTCTCAAGTCCCACCCAGATGACCTTCATGTAGTTTGGGTTCGGAAATGCTCCTGTGCCTTTAATTGCCATCTCAAAGGGTTCTGTATCCTGGACACTTTGGACCATGACCCCTTCTATGTCCTCAATCCGTTTTTCTTCGGTATCGCCAAGAAATTTCAGGGTGAGGTGGATGTTTTCCAAATCCACCAATTTAAGCTGCGCATTGGCACCCTTTAATCTTTCCCAGAATTCCTCAAGTTTGGGCGGAACCTCCACATCTACAGCAATAAAGGCTCTGAAGGTCATGAGCACAGTATGGGGTTGACTCAATAAATCCTTTTCCAAGAAAGGGGAGGGTTTATTTATTTTGATTCCATATCACTTATTCAATGAAGATATTAATATTCGGTGCTGGGGCAATGGGCACTTTCCTCGCAGGCGTGCTTTCCCAAAAAAATGAGGTCGCACTTTATGGAAGAGGCGAGAAGATCAAGGCTGTTGAGCAAAATGGAATCAGGTTAACCGGGATAACCAAATTTACGGGGAAGATAAAGACGGTGGATGACCCGAAAGCCTTGGATGATGAGGGATATGATCTTGTTATTCTGGCAGTGAAATCCTATGATACCGAATCCGCTCTTCAAACTATAAAGAGAATGAAAGGCACACCTGTTCTATCCCTACAAAACGGGCTTGACAATGAAATGAAAATCGCAAAGAGTTTGGGTGAGAAAAGAACCCTTGGAGGCGTGACAAGTCACGGCCTCACTTATATTGAAGCAGGCTGTGTTCATCATGCAGGAATTGGGGAAACTATAATCGGCGAGATGGATGGAACCAAAACCGAGAGGATAAAAGATATCGCTTCCACCTTGAGCTCTGCAGGAGTGGATACCCGGGTGAGTAATAATATCAAACGCGATATATGGATCAAGGGTATCGTGAATGCAGGCATCAATCCCATTACAGCCCTGACAGGGCTTGAAAACGGTTTCTTGCTTAAGGTCCCGGGTCTAGAAAGGCTTCTTGAAAAGACATGCCAGGAATGCATCCATGTGGCTGGGGCGGCAGAAATAGAACTTGGAGATTGTGATGTCATAGAAAAAACCAAGAATGTAGCAAGGCTCACTGCAAAAAACAAATCCAGTATGCTGCAAGATGTGGAAAGGGGCAGGAAAACCGAGATGGATTCCATAAATGGTAGAATTGTTGAGATGGGAAAAAAGCACGGTGTTGATACTCCCTTGAATTCCACTATAGTTGCGCTAATCAAAGGTATTGAGGAAGGCAGATAGAACGAAAATATTTTACGCTACAAAGCCATTACACCCCCTGGATGCACTTGGATGGGAATCGTTGGACTTTTACTAGAAGATTTGCGAAAAAGAAAGGGCAGTCTAGATTCTTAAGGCGCCTTGACGAAGCCCGTAGTTATTTTCCTGAGCTGGACGGCCATACAGTGAAAGTAGGAATTACAATAAACGCGGACGGTAAAGCGGATTTGAAGGGGAAGGCCGTATATTTCAGAAGCCGGAATGTAAGCTTCTATGTCATGGGTCATGAACTCACGCACCTTCTTCAGGAGATGGAAGGATTGCCAAAGAGTGAAAGAAGCTGTGATATCTTTACAATGGCCAGAAGGGTGGAGTTTTGTGATGAGGCCCCGAATTACGTGAAGGTTCCAAAGAGAATGATTGATGAGAATGGATATATCTTAGAAAGATTCAGAAAGATTATCCATGACGTGGCAGTGGCCTCTGTTGCTATGAAAAGGGATGGTGAAAGGCGATACATTCGATGGTTCGAGGAGACCTTGGAGGATATACAGGTTCGGGAAAACCAAAATCAATGGGATGCCTTTGAATCCCCTGAGTGGGTTTTACGGGAAGAGCCTATTCAGACAAGCCTAGAGGAATTTTTATAGAATCCGGTTTCACTTAATTAAGTCATCCAGCATGTCCTTCATCCCTCTCAGCTCCCCCAAATCCCCTCCCCAATCCCTGAGGATGTCGTCGTATTTTGTTTCCATCTTAGTAACTGTCCTCTCGAGGGTTTGCTCCAAATCTGGTGGCTCCTTTCCCGATAGTATCATGGCAATGTAAACATACTTACCACTTGTTATGTGAATTACACTGTCCCCGAAATCCAATCTCTTGAGCCCGTACTTGCTCTTCTCCTTGAAAGAATCCTTGATGAATTCCTGAACTGCGGTTAGCATGGAACTTAGAATCTCGTTGTCCCTGTCTGGCGATAACTCCTTTGATTTATGAGCCAAAAGAAGGCCGGTGTTTGTGATTACAAAGATGTCCTCAATAGTACTTTGTCCTTTCTTCCAAATAAGAAAAGCTACAAGGGCGGCCACAACAGCTATTACCGCGGCAAGGATCAGGATTGGAAGCATAGATTCAGGCTCTGTTTTTTCCGTGGGTTTTACCTCAACAGTCCAAGTTTGTTCCTTTGCAGACGCATTTTCATCTAAAACTCGTACAGTTAGGTTATAGGTTCCAGGATCATAGGCAGATCGATCTAAGGTAAATGTAAGGGACCTTGCGCCGGTATCATTTCCATTGATGAACCATTGGTAAGTTAGGGCACCATTATCCGGATCGGTTGCATCTATTGAGAAAGTCATGGATTTTTCATCCGGATTTAACACAGGTCTTAGGTTCATGGGTTCGTATCCCTCAATAACTGGAGCGCGATTCGCCTGGGTCACGATTACAATCCATTTATATTCTACACTGGCACCATTACCATCGGAGACATTCACTATCACATCGTGGTCTCCTGCTGAGCCGAACTGAGGCTCAAAGCTCCAGAAGGGTACATCCTGTCTCATTGTTTGTCCATTGTGTATCCAATCTATGGAAAGAGAATCTCCGTCCTCGTCAAAATATGATATATTGAAGGCAAGGGACATTCCTTCCTCCACAACGGGAAATACCTCCGCGGGAAGGTAATAGGTAATTACAGGCGCATCATTGACATCCGTGACAATTATTGTAAAGGTATGGCTGTCAGATCCGCTGTCTACATCTTCACATGCTACTGTTATCTCCCAATTCCCAACATCAAGATAAGTTGGTGTTCCTGATAGTGCACCTGTTGTGGAATTAATGGATAACCAGCCAGTGTTCGGATCAAGTGACCAGTTCAGTATGTCTCCGTCATCATCAACTGCATTGTACTGGACGGAATACGGCTGGTCTTCTAATGCACTTAAAACGTCCGCAGTTGTTATTTGCGGATCATCGTTCGTGTTATTTACCATAAGAGTGAAATTGCGCCATCCCAGACCACCATATTCATCCTCAACAGTTACATTCACCCAGTACGATCCCACATCCTCATTCAAAGGTGTACCGGTAAGTACCCCTGTTGTGGAATTTATTGCAAGCCAGGAAGTGTTTGTATCACAACTCCATGTTATGTTTCCCTCCCCGTCGTCTGAGCAAGCAAAGTTCACATAATACGAGAAATCTTCATCAACCCAGGGTAATTCATCCTCGTAAATAATGGGTGGGATGTTTTCCACAGTCAGGGTAAAATTGCTGTAATCCCAACCTAAATTACCATCGTGAACGTATATATTTATGGTCCATTCCCCAACATCCAGATATGAAGGAGTACCTGAAAGCACACCGGTATCAGAATCAATTGACAGCCAGGTAGCATTTGTGAGAAGGCCCCAGGTTATGTTACCCTGACCGTCATCCGAGCAATTATAATCCGCCTGGTAAAGCTCATCCTCGTAGGCAGTAGGGACATTAGTTGTGTTTATGGTTGGTTTCGTATTGAATACCCACATGTTAAACTCATTATAGGTTATGCCCCCATGATTATCTGCAACCGAGATGTTGACAGGGTACACACCAATATGGTTGTTATTGGGTGTTCCAAAAAGTTCTCCAGTGATAGCGTCCATGACAAGCCAGGCAGGGCCGCTTTCCATGGCCCAGAGTGCGTTCGGGTCATCATCGGAATTGTAATCTCTTGAGTAGGCGAAATCCTCCAGTGCTAATCCAATATTCGGAGTGAGTATCTCTGGTGCTCGGTTTAAAACCTCTAGGGTAAATGAGAACTCGTCATAACCGCCATTCACATCAGTTACTTTGATTGTGAAAGAATAGTTACCAACATTATCATTTGAGGGTATGATGGTTAGATTTCCTGAAGAGGAGTTTATGTTTATCCATCCCAGGGAGGTGTTAATTGACCAAACCAGTGGGTTTCCTTCCTTGTCCGTGGCATGGAAGACTTTACTGTAAATTGAATCCTCATCAACCGGGATATTCGAAACAGGATCCGTTATAATGGGATCATCATTTGACAATGTAATTATCACGGTCTGTCCACCACCTGTGAGGTCAACCTGGACCTCGTCCCAGCAGGTCGCATTGTATGCACGGAC
>CBDVCK010000130.1:0-9468 GCA_965372465.1 uncultured Thermoplasmata archaeon
CGCATAGAAGGTTCCCGTTTCTCCAACATTGAAAAATAAATCACCGACCGGAGCCCCTCCTCCGCCCTGGGAATCCCTGATCATTATGTAGTCAACAGTGTAGTTGATTATGGTAATCACACCTGTTGAGTTTGAGTGGGAATTGTTGGTTGCTGTAATCGTGCAGGTTCCGTTGTTAAATGCAGTGAATGTTGTTGAATTAGCCGGGCCAGGAATGACATCTCCAATGGATGGACTGTCACTGTTCCATGTGGCATCCACATCTTCAATCCAACCCACTGTATCATTGTAACCTGCTGCATAAAATGTGTCTGAACTTCCGTAGACATAGGTTGAATCCCCTACCCAGCTTCCTGTTCCGTTGGGGCCGGTTCTTATTATGATGTAGTCCAATTCTGGTGGATTGACCGTGAAGTTAACAGAATCGGTATGCCCAAAACCATCGTCTGCAGTCCATTGGACGGTTCCTCCTTTTGCACCGACATCCAACTCTGAATTCAGTCCTGAAATAGGAGACGTGAAACCTGCTGCTCCACTTGAATTTACAACCGACCAGGTCACAGGGACTTCGCCCATGTATCCTAAGGTATCATTAAATCCTGCTGCATAGCCTTGGATTGTAAATCCCACATCCACGGTCTGATCTGTTATATCGGTTCCTCCAATATCGGGTGTATCCACGATAAGGATACTATCCGCAGTGGGATTTCTAACTGTGAACCGAACTATGTATGTATGACCATTTCCATCATCAGCAGTCCAAATCGCATTTCCCCCTGAAAAGCTTGCATTGAAGGTGGAGTTCGAAGCTTGTAAGGGAGCTGTAAAGGCTTGTGCCCCGCTTGTGTTTGACACGCTCCAGTTCACAATAACATCACCCATATATCCAATTGAATCGTTAAATGCGGCTGCATAGCCCTGGATAGTGAATCCCACATCCACGCTTTGATCAGGTATCACGTTAGTTCCAATACCCTCGGTATCCACGATTCGGATTATTGCGATCTCTGGAGGATCGATTATGAAATCCACAGAATACATGTGGCCGTTTCCATCATCTGCGGTCCAGTTGGCTATACCCCCGTAAAAACCTGAGTAGAAATCCGAAGAGATTACAGATAACAATGGATTCGTAGAAGCATTTGCCCCTCCTCCATTTGCCACAGACCAATTGACTGGGATATCATATAGAAAACCCTGTGTATCGTTATATGCCGCTGCAAAGCCTGTAATGGGTTCCCCGACTCCAATGTTTTGATTTAAAATCGGCTGTCCTACTCCACCGGGGGCATTTCTGATTTCGATGCTGTCTACTGTGTAGACAAGTGAGGTTCCGAAGCATATGACTGATTCAGGACTACCTCTAACACCCACTACAACCTTGCCGTCTGCAATTGCAGGGGAGCTGTATACATCGTTTGCTACATTCAGACTCCATACCGGAGCACCTGTTGTGGCATTGAAACAATATACAGAATTTGTACCTCTTGAGCCTACCACCACTTTTCCGTCGGCAACTGAGGGTGAGGACCATGTATCGCCTGTTGTATTACTCCAAATAAATGTAGGTGTGGGTCCACCACTCATTGCATCCACGCAATATAACTCACCATCCGTGGAGGTAAAATAACAATTATCATAGGCTATTGCAGGCGAGGATAGGATGTCACTTCCAGTCACATAACTCCAGATAACTGAGCCTGTGAGTTCATCCAGACAGAACATCGTGTGTGAGCTTGTGCCTTCACTATAGACATAATATCCCGAGCCGCAATAGACCCTTCCGTTTGAAACTGCAGGCGAGGCAAATACAGCATCAAAGAGATTGGTTCGCCAGTAATAATCAGCAAGTGGAGCAGAAGGTTGGGATTCATTAAAACAGTATAAATAACCGTCACATGCCCCCACGAAGATCCTCCCATTTGCTACCGCCGGAGATGACTGTATACCGTAATTTCTTACCGATCCAGGATCAGTTGTATATTTCCAGATCTCACTGCCAGTAGTCTCATTTAAACAATAAAAGGTTCTATTACCTGAACCTATGTATACTCTGTCATTATGTATAGCTGGTGAGGAACCACCATAGGCACCGCTACCTGAACCGAAACTCCAATTGATTCCGCCATCGGATACCCTTAATCGATAAACCTTATCATTGCCCGCACAGAATACAACCACATGATCATTTGCAACCGCAGGTGTCCCTGGAATACCGAAATCACCTGAAGAAAGATAAGTTCTCCATAGCCTATCACCAGTATCCAAATCAAAACAGTAAATATATCCATCTGCGGAACCGATAAAAACTTTACCCTCTGCAACTACTGGTGAGCCGTACCCATCACCGTTACCTGTGGTATTTGACCATAATATAGAGTTTTCGTCGGGAACAGAAGTTGTGCCGAAACCTGAATGAGGAAGATCACCTCTGTACATGGGCCAGTCCGTCCCTGCCCTTGTTCCTCTTCCATATATGGGATTGGGAAGGATTCCCTCATCAATGGATTCATCATCCAAAGTTACAGAATTTTGGGTGACTAAAATCATAAAGTTTACGAAAAATAGAATTACCACAAGAACCACAGCAAATATCCTAGAAACATGGACATTCATGAAACTCACCCACTCCATTACTTTCTTGTCTGTTCGTCATTGATATTGAAGGTGCTATATAAATAATTTGTCAGGAGATTTTCAATTGTCCTAATTCATGGGATTTTTTATAGAATAAGCTCAGAATCCGCGGTAGCGTGTACCCAGTAACCGTAACCTGGATACATCAGGTCTCCCGATCCAATACCTACCTCACCTCCCCATGAGGTATCAAAAAATTCCACTTTATCGTAATTGCCTGAAATGGAAGATAATGAGTTATCCCTTGTGTCTGCCAGAAGGGATGGATAACCAACCAGGTTCCAGCCTGTCTTTAAAGTGATCTGCGTTGAGATGGGGACGGGTCCTGCGACATGGAGAGAATCCGAGGTTGTCAAATACATATAATATCCATATTCACGGGTCATCAAGATTTCTTGGTTGAGTTCGCTTGGTTTATTCCCCTCCCAGTGGAGCCAGGGTCTTGATTTTCCAGCATGGTAGGACTGCAATATCTCATAGTTCAAATCCAACGTCTGAAGGACATTTTGCATCGATGTGTTGACCTGAATCAAAGGAAGAGATATAAGATTCCACCCCTCTTGCAGATTGTTCACAACCTTGCCCACCTTGTTTTCGTTCTGCTCCTCGTTATTGAAAGTGTCGTTTGCTCTCACTATATAGAAATAATCGTTTGGATTACCATCGCCCGCACCAGTATCTGTCCATTCGTATGAGGGGGAACCCATTGCGGTAATCCAAGCCCATAGCTCATAGACACCGTTTACACCGGTGCTTGACCTGTAAACAGTGTAACCTGCAACATCATTTTGACCGCTCCCATCATCGAAGGAGGCGTTCCAGGAGAGCCTTACATCGTTAGAATCAAGAACAGCCGAAAATCCTGTGGGTGACTCAGGTGGTAAAATGGAAGGATCGGATGTCCCGAAGCAGTATATTCCTCCATTGGGACTATCCTCCCAGCCGTAACCCACATAGACTCTACCATCCACAACAGCTGGTGAGGAATTGATATCATCCAGGGTTCCATACCTCCAGTAGTAATTCTCTGAGCCAGGAGTTTGAGAAAGATTGAAACAATAGAAGTAATTGGTCCTTGTTCCAATATAAAGCCTCTCGTTTGTTATTGCCGGGGAGCACCAGGTACTTCCGATGCTGTACTGCCAGATGACATCGGCTGTACTGCTTGTTGCATCGAGACAATAAAGATTACCATCCACAGAACCGATGTACACCCTGTTGTTGTAGTAGCCTGCCGAGGAAAAGAAACTGGTTGAGGAGCCTGGATAAAACTCCCATATCAATGAAAGGTCACTTGCATCAAGGCAGTAGAAGCGGTTGTTCGTACTCGTACCTGTGTATCCGCAACCTACAAAAACCCGACCATTTGCAACCACGGGTGCTGAATAGGATGCGTAAGCCATATTAAACGTGTGGTTTGCAGAAGCAACACTTGTGGCTTGCGTTTCATTTATCTGATATAGATTCCAATCGCATGCTGCAAGATACACAAGGCCGTTTACCACAGCAGGAGCAGCAAATAATCCATAATTCGAGCTGCCACCTGAACCAGTTTGAAAGGTCCATAAGACAGTTCCGTCATCCTGGTCAATGCAGTAAAGTCGCCTGTCACTTCCTGGGATAAAGACCTTCCCATTTGCCAAAGTAGGTGTTCCATCTCCGTAGTTCATATGGGGAGTATCCACAAACCATTTGACTGTTCCATTGTTTTCATAGAGACAGTAGATTCCATCTCCCCCAAAATAAACGTGACCATTGGAATATGCCGGAGAGGAAGATACTCCGTAACCTCCAGGTACGGAATTATATGTGGGAGTCCTCCATGCCAGTGTGCCGTTTTCTATATTAAATGCGTTCATACCGTTTCCGCTTCCAATGAAGGCTTTATTGCCTACCACGGCTGGGGAGCCCAAAGTCCTACCACTTGTGGAATTGACCCACAGCACTTCATCTGTTATAGGTCCTGAGTCCGTAGTGTAGCCTGTGTGTGTAGGATTGTTACGATACATGGACCAGGGTGAGCCTGCCCTTGTGGGTCTGAATCCAGGAGTTGAAAGGGCATCATTGCCGTAATTATTTGTTGTATCATCCAATGGATTGGAGGGCTCGGGAGTTAAGACCAAACCGCTAATTAAAAATAATAAAACCAGAAAAATCGCAGTAAATAGCCTTACCTTTGGAAACATCATGACAATCGCCCACTTCAGTTCTTACCTGTTCAGTATTATACCTTACGATTTACGCGATATTAATAGTTTGTTTTGTATCGTATAAATAATTTGTCAGTAGATTATAGCATAATAAAATCATGAAAAAACCTCTGAACCCGGAGGTCTCACCTACTTTCTTCTTCCTCTGTCAACCAGCCAGACCATAATAACCATGAGAGCCACTATCACGATAAATTGGAACACCAAAAACGGTCTGCCGGGTTGAATGCTGGAATCTGCTTCAAAATCGAATTTCATGATTTCATCATTGTACGCGGCACCCGACTGTCCGCCAAAGACATAGGCATGCTTTCCTATCCAAATAGCCGAGGTACGTTCCCTTGCAGAAGGAAGTTTGGTTTTATCCACCGTTAGGAAATCAGTGCCTGGATAGTATACAAGGATGTCTTCCACAACCGAGCTTTCATTTCTTCCCCCGAAGATATAGGCACGGTTTCCATCCCAGGCTGCTGAGGTATGATATATGGGCTCGGGAAGATGCGTATCCATTATCGTAATTATACCCCGAGAAGGATCCAATTGCAGGATTTCATCGCGTATTATAGTCCTGTTTCTCCCTCCGAAAATATATGCGAAATTACCATCCCAAACCACAGAGGTTCCGGCCCGAACTCCGGGAAGAAGAGTATCTGTAATAGTTACATTATCCGCAGAGGGATCATATCTTATAATCTCTGGGTTGAAGGTTCCATTCTCATCATGACCTCCAAATATATAGGCGTACTGCCCGTCCCAGAAGGCGGCCGAGCCCTGCAAACCCCGGGGAAGCTCGGAACTCATTTTAGTAACATTTCCGGTCTGGGGGTCGAACCGCAAAATCTCCCTGGTACTCATTCCTTCGAAATTTCCCCCGAATATAAAGGAATATTGTCCGTTCCAGATGGCGCAGGCACCATCCTTTGGGGTGGGTAATGAGGAATTCAGGATTACCGCTCTGTTGGAGGAGGGGGAATATCTGACTATTGTGCTCAAACCCGAAGTGCCGTCCTTGCCACCGAAAATGTAAACATTACTGCCGTCGTAAACTGCGGAAGCCCTGTAAATCGGCATGGGTAGTTCCCCCACAACTGATAGGGAACTTGCCTGGGTTTGTGTACGGGAATCAGATAATGTAAATGCAGCAATCAAAAGGAAAACCACAAGTGAGATTGCAATGAGTCTCTTCATCGTGTTCCCATACCTTATCGGTACAATAAATATAATGGTTAGGGCTTTAAATGATAAGGGTGCAATCCTCAGTTGCATGGATCCAATATCCCAAGCCAGGTTTCATAAAATCATCAGGGCCAAGTCTGATTTCTTTACCTTGAATCGGGTCGTAGTATTCGACCTTGTTGTATTTACCTGCGATAGAAGATAATGCATCATCCCTAGTTTTGTTTATAAGACAGGGATAACCCACCAGATTCCACCCGGTTTTTAATGGTATCTGTGTATTGGTGGGGACCTTTCCTGCCACAACAAGGTAATCCGGATTTATCATGTTGATATAATACCCCTTCTTGTGGTTTATCTCGATGACATGGTTTAGATTTTTGGGTTTACCCTTATACCAGTGTAACCAGGGCCTTGATTTTCCTGCATGATATGCCTGTATCATAGAATAGTTTCCATCAATTGTTTGAAGGACAAACTCCTTTGAGGTATTTGTTTGAATCAATGGAATAGAAAATAGATTCCATTCTTTAAGAAGATAATTTACGAATTTACCGGCTTTATCATTATTTTCCTCTTCGTTGTTTGAGGTATCGTTGGCTCTGACGATATAGAAATAATCATTCCAATCCCCATCTCCAGAATCGATGTCAATCCAATTATAGGATATAGAACCGTTTGCTGGGATCCAAGCGGCGAACTCGTAGGTTCCCTTAACACCCATATTTGACTTGTAGACTGTGTAACCTGCAACATCATTGTCTCCGCCACCATCATCAAAGGAAGCGTTCCATGAAAGCATTACATTCTTGGCATTGTTAACCAGTTTAGCCTGCATTCCTGTTGGTGGAGCAGGTGGTGTTGGCATGGGTGTTGGGGTACAGCCAAAGAACCATCCTGCAGCAATGGAACTTGTATCATTGAAACCATCTCTGGTTCCATTACCATCCGGAACACGACACATTGATTTTCCCTGATCATGTAATGAGCTCCACCCTACCATATCAAGGAGGCTGCCATTGTTATCGTACAGGTAGATATTGTCCCCTGAAGAATCTAAATAAGCAAAGAAGGCGGGGTCCATTGACTGCAACAGATAAAAGAATGAATTGTTTGAATCCAGAATAATACCTTCGGGTATGATGTAATCTAAGTCGCCCACAATTCTATATCCTGATATATCAAGGGAACCATAATTCAGATAGAGCTCTACAAAATAATCATCTGGATTAACAGGATTGAAAAGTATCTCGTTTAATAATACCCATGAACTGAAATTGGCAGGAGGTACATCATTCCGAGCCCCGAAATTCGGGCCTGAAGTCCAATTTCTTTCCCAGACATCAGTGTATTCCGAGCCATCCCAATATCGTTCCACGCTCTCACCACTCAATGGGTCGGGAACAACTCCATTCTGACCATAAGAGATTTCCTCGACTAGGATGCCGTTTTGGAAAAAGCTTAAAGTATCTCCCTCATGACCTAGACCATTGGGGGATGTTAAATCAAAGACAGCATAATCTTCAGCATCTGCAATCGAAGTGGACCAAACACCAGGCAGGAGACCATATGATACAGATTCGAATGCGAATCCCACAGAGAAGTCGATGGGGGGGTACCAGGGATTGTAGATTTCTATCTGTGACATAGGAGATTCACTATCAGATATCTCGGTCATCAGAACCTGTAATGGAGAATCAAAGACCCAACCCGCGGCCTCTGAGGTGGTATCATTGTAACCTTGATATGTGCCGTTTCCGTCCGGAACCCTGCGCACGCTCATGCCCTGGGTGTGGGGGGAGGTCCATCCAACCATATCCCAAAGCTCCCAATTTGGGGCATAAAGATACAGGTTATCTCCCCCTGCCGCCATATTGTTGAAGAGCGGTTGGATCAATGGATCGTCGTTGTATCTGATAATGAATCTATCACCTGGATTGAGCGAAGCACTGAAAGGAATCTGATAAACATTATCGCATGCCAAACGGAAATTTTGGACATCGATTGTAAAACCGGATGATGGTCTATTGATGAGGACAATATATCCTCCATCTGGAGCAATTGGATTGAACATCACCTCATTTAATATGATGTAAGGTGAGGGATTAATCGGGGGGACATCGTTTTGTGCGCCCCATGTGGGACCCAATGAAATGCTGCCAAGCCAATCATTTGAGTAGCTAGCTGTTGTTGAGTCCCATCGCCTTGCCACGGAACCCGTATCCAATGGATCGGGAGCTCTACCATCCTGCCCGTATGAGACCTGATCTATTGAGTTGCCATTTTCGTAAAGAGTGATTGTATCCCCCTCAGGTTCTACAACCTCGTTGACTGTAAAAACAGAGTAACCATAAGTAGGAATAGGGGTGACACTCCAAGTTCCAGTCAGAGGACCACCATTTGAACTGAGTGATAGAGTAACTGTGGGATCTATGGGCTCGCGTCCGGAATTGAACACCTCGATTTGTGCCGACCCTGAGCCTGAATCACTAATTTCCGTGATGAGTAAACCTGATAAAACAGTGCGGTAATAATATTGGGCATCTTTTATTGCGGTTATCATATTACCAAATGAACTGTTTGCGGCAATAACCAAAGTAAAGGTCCTGGCTTCACCTACGCCTATAGTAACCCCATCCCAACCAACTGTTGTGCTTCGATTTCCAGGTATTGCTCCAACCACCGCATTTGGTGCATGGATTCGATCATAAAGCCATGTATCATTTTCATAGAAGTGCTTGAATTCGGTTTCATAATCCACTGCATAGTCAGCCGAATAATAGTGGGTGATAGGGTCCGAAACGATTGCGGAACCGAATCCCATCGTGGTGCCTCCATCGTCCTGAGCCCAGTAGGTGTTGTTTCCCATATCAAAACCATCGATGTCATCACCGCTGTCACCACCAACTCCAAATCCTGCTCCAATTTGAGAAAGCGGTAGTTCCAGACCGATGCAAACACCTGTTAAGGGGGTAGCTTTTAGGTTATTTAATGTCCATTGAATAATGGCCCAGTCCTTGTTTGCGATGCTCCACGCTGTCTGTTTGATTAGGATGTCATTGGCATCGCCTGTCCCTACCCCTGTATTCTGAAACGAAGCTATACTTTTTTGTGTTGTTCCATCATCGATAACCAATGTTATGTTGCTGACCGTTGTGAGGTCATCGGAACTAGCATACGGCCATGAGGAAAAAGAATCTGCAATATTCTCAGAGCCTGGGGTATGATCGTAATTGTCCTGATCTATTACTAAACCGATATAACCGATTCCAGTCGAAGGATCACCAGTTGTTTGATATGAACCCCACGCTATAGGTGAAATAATCCGCCCAAAATCTGTGAGCATATTGATTTCAACATTACTATAATCATGGTTCACTGTGGAAGAGCTAACATTCGAAATCTGAAATGATATGCTGATTGTGATTAAATTTACAATTAATAT